>NZ_JADEXH010000002.1:0-227988 GCF_015207205.1 Sphaerospermopsis sp. LEGE 08334
CTGCTAGAAAGCTCCCCTGCTTCTTCCCCAGTCCCCAATCACCACTCCCCAATCACCACTCCCCAATCACCACTCCCCAATCACCACTCCCCAATCACCATTCACTAACATCTTTACATTATGCCAACTTACAAAGGAATTTCCAGCGAAGCCTTCAGACATCCACTAGATCGCCAAGCAGAGGAAGCTTTACGCAGTTTACCGGGCTTTGATTTAATCGCTCGTAAATTTGTGGAATTTGTCTATGAACGTCCGCAATTAATTTATTTAATGGGCAATAATATCCAAGTTGGACCACGCCAATATTCCACTATTTACCAGATGTTTCGCGAATGTGTACGGGATCTGGATATTTACCCAGAACCAGCACTATTTATTTCACAAGACCCCCAAGCCAACAGCTACGCACTAGGGCAAGAAAATCCTTACATAGTAGTTAACACTGGTATACTCGACTTACTCAATGAAGCCGAAATTAGGACAGTATTAGCCCATGAACTGGGGCATATTAAATGTGGTCATACTATTTTAATTCAAATGGCGATGTGGGCAATGAGCGCCGCTTCTACCATTGGCGAATTAACCTTTGGTTTCGGAAATTTAGTCACTCAAGCTTTAATTTTTGCCTTTTTTGAATGGCGACGTAAAGCCGAATTATCCGCAGATCGCGCCGCATTATTAGTCATGGATGACCTCAATACAGTCATCTCAACCATGATGAAAATATCAGGCGGTAGTAATAAATATGCCCATGAATGTAGTTTACAAGAATTTATTCAGCAGTCAGAAAAATATCAAACACTAGATGATAATAGACTCAATCAAGTATATAAATTTCTCATGTATAATGGCGCTCAAGGAATGATGATGAGTCATCCTTTCCCTGTAGATAGAGTGCATTATTTACGCACTTGGGCAGGATCAGAAGAATATCAGCAAATTAAGCAAGGTAACTATCAACAAACCCCATCAGAAGGTGCAGTAAATGTTAAAGTTGAAACACCTGAAGATGAAGCAGAAAAATTAAGAAAACAAATTGAAGAATTACAACAAGAAATTGACAAAATGAGAAAGTGAGAATAGGTGATGGGTGATGGGTGATGGGTGATGGGTGATGGGTGATGGGTGATGGGTGATTGGTAATAAAATTTTGGATTTTGGATTTTGGATTTTGGATTGTATTTCATGAACTCCAATCTAAAATCTAAAATCTAAAATCTAAAATTTTCTTCCCCAGTCCCCAGTCACTAACTTTCTGGTTCACAGTCGGGAACACCTTCTCTAAATACCCGACTAGCGAGAATATCAGCCGCTTCAATGGTAATTAAATCTTGTTTATTTAATTTTTTGCCACTACTTAATAAACGATTAGCTTGACGCAAACGCGCCCTATCTATAGCATTTCTCACACTACGAGCATTAGCAAAATGGGGCATATTCTTCCGTCTAATTAAATATTCACGGAAAGCTGTTTCTGCATCTTCACTAAAACAATAGTTCTGATTTTTGACTATAGATTGAGCGATAATCATCAAATTATCAACACTATAATCATTAAACTCAATGTGTAACCCAATCCGGGAATTCATTCCTGGATTACTATGGAAAAAATGCTCCATTTGAGTTTTATAACCAGCAAGAATGACAACTAAATCATCTCGCTGATTTTCCATTACCTGCATCAAAATTTCAATGGCTTCTAAACCGAAATCTCCGGGATGATCAGGACGATATAAAGTATAAGCTTCATCAACTAACAAAACACCACCCATTGCATTATTTAACACTTCTCTGGTTTTGGGTGCGGTTTGTCCAATACCTTGCCCAACTAAATCATCTCTTGTTACTAAAATTACGCTTTCTTTGCGGATGTATTCTAAACGATAGAGAATTTCCGCCATCCGCATAGCTACAGTAGTTTTACCCATGCCTGGATTGCCCAAAAATGTCATGTGTAAACTAGGCGCACCTGCATCTAAACCCAGACTTTTACGAATACGGTCAACCAACAATAAGGCCGCCATTTCTTTAATCTTGTTTT
Organism: Sphaerospermopsis sp. LEGE 08334; assembly: GCF_015207205.1. Taxonomy (NCBI): domain Bacteria; kingdom Bacillati; phylum Cyanobacteriota; class Cyanophyceae; order Nostocales; family Aphanizomenonaceae; genus Sphaerospermopsis; species Sphaerospermopsis sp. LEGE 08334. The sequence goes on from NZ_JADEXH010000002.1 coordinate 2,042, forward strand.
TGACGGAATTTAAACCGACTAATTCCTGATCTAATTTATCAAGAATGTCTTGTACTTGAGATTCCCGGAAAGCAGTCTCTAAATCAATTTCTCTTTCTTCAGTAAGGTTATTGTTGATTGCGGTTTTTTCTAATACCTGTTCACTCATGACTATCACCTCTGATCATGACTTTTGATAATGACTTTGATGATAGCGTCAAGTTGGGAAATATAAAAGAATGTAATTCTAATACCTCTTATATATATTTCTTTATTATCAATTTCTGAATTTAGTCATAGAGAAAAAATATAGGTAATTGGTAAAATTTCACCGGGTTTTCAATCTCTGTCCCTAAACGTAGGAAAATTGTGAGGGTATGACTTATTCTCCAGTCTTAAATGTGATTTAGGTTTTTCTCAACATGAATATTCAATTGACAAAACGGTTATTAGCATTAGTGCTTGTTGTTTTTTTAGCTTTGTTATTACCAGAAATTACCATAGCTTCCGCTGATAGTTCATCTAGTTCATCTCAAGTCATTTTCACTGCATTTAGCGAAAATACTCAACATACTATTAATATTTCCGAAAATGATTTAACTCCCCAGGAACGTCAAAAACTGCAAGCTGTCCGTCAAAGACGCAACAAGGAAATTTTGGTAGTTTTAGATGTTGAACAACAGAAACAACTTGCCTATCATTTACATCATGGTAGTAACTTTAACGAAGCAATAAAAGCGGTTAATTTAAGCTCAGAGCAAAGGGATTTAATTAATGCAATTATGGATTTTACTAATTTGAAATTGCAGGGAATTTTTTCCCATCATGCTTTACTTGACCGTCGTCAATAAGTTTATAGCAATTCCCTTGAATTTAGTAAAGTAAAATATTTAGATACCCCTTATTCAGCAGTTCCCCGACTTCTTTTATTTCAGGACTTACGCAAAAAATAACGAAAGTAGGGGTAATTCATGAATTACCGCAAAAATCAGGTTTTTAGTCCAATCTTGCGTAAGTCCTATATTTATTGAATCAGCAAACCCTAACTAACCAGTAACTTCAGCCATTTCAATCACACGGCCTTCATAGTCCTTCACCAAAAAATTCAAAGGTTTTTGATTGCGAATTTTAAACTTTAAACCCCGCACTTCCACCCGCATTAAAATCAACTCCAAACAGTCATGGTCAAAACAAACATGACGCTGTTGATTTTTAGTTCCTAAACTCGCACCAGTAATAATGTGCAGTTGAGTATTTTTCTTTAATTGATACCATAGTCCATCACTGCCATTAGTCATGGTTTTATTAGACCAACTGGGACTAGAAGACATATAAAGCGGATCAATCCCCGTTGCACCAATAGTTTGTTCGTAGTTGTAGTAATAGTGCAAAGGTACTTCTGCTGCGGGCAAATCTAGCAAACCTTCATACAGTTGTCGGGCAATTTCCAAGTCTGACACCATCACAGTATAAACTTTGGGGGCGCTGGTAAGAAACATCCACATTGCACCAGCATAGGCCGCCAACAGCATAATCATAATGCCTTGGGTAGAGAAAAGGCTATCCAAAGGCAGGGAAGGTAAGAAAGAAGCTAAAGTCAAGGAACTATGCAAGATAGGTATCAAATTAGCTGCTATAACCATGAATAAATGAAGATTGTATAAAGGAGCGGCTTTTAGTATCGTCAATAAAGACTAGCATACGGCCATTTTTTTAGTTTATCTCAGGAACAGGGAACAGGGAACAGGGAACAGGTGACAGTTAAGAGTTCTTACCAATTACCAATTACCAATTACCCATTACCCATTACTGTTTACTAACATTGACTGTGTATCTTTTAACAACCATTTACTAAAACGCTTGTGCAAATACCATCCTTTCCTGAAGCTAACCATCCGCTGGTGAAGTCGCTGTTTCATCACAGTGATCAAGAATTACTGACTTTGTTGAGGCGCTATCCTGATCATGGCAAATACTTTACTGCTATTTTTTGCCGTTATAGCCCTATAGTCTATACTTTGATTCAACATTCGGCGCGATCGCCTGTCCAGGCAGATTATCTATTTGCGCTGACTTGGCGACATATATATTATGAACTCGGTGGACTATATTTAACTAACCCAGAAACAGGGGAAAAAGTATTAACTTTGCAAAACTGGTTAATCAACATTACAGCTTTTTGCATTAATGAAATTAAACTACCACCAACGGAGGCTATTCATTATTCACTTAAAGACACTTCGCCACCTTTATGGTGTTATATAGAACAGGCATTAGATCAAGTACCGCCATTATTGCGCTTGATTGTCTTAATGGCGCAAACTTTCCATTGGAGTGAAACTCGCATTTCTGCTTACTTACAAGCTGAAGGTGAAAAAATTTCTCCTCAAGAAGTAGCCAATTTGCTTCAAGAAGGTTATCGTATGCTAGAAGACAAATTACCAGCTGATCTTCGTGCTATTTACTTAGGTGAAGATATTGTTTAAGCTTAACTTAGGGATCAATGCAACAGCAGCTATTTTGCAATTATAGCAGGAATTATATCAGCAGTCAGAAGTCAGGAGTGAGATCCTATTGTAGTCAGAATTTCATGATCAATTGATGTCCTAAATATTCTGCCTACAGCTATAAAAATCAAACTTTTTTTTTGAATCATTTTATTTACAAACTATTTACAGCCGAAATTTCACGGTTAAGTTTTATGGAACAACAGCATTTTTTATCATGGCATAGCCTTGGCAACTTTAAGCCTTCCCTGTTTTTACAACAAATTAGTCAATGGAAACATGGGAATATTTACGCTTTATTAGCTTTATTATCTATTTCTGTTCTCATTCCTCAACAGGCAAAGGCTATTGAGATTACCAAACAACTTCATAGTCCTTTAAATCATCCTATTGGCAGATCCTTAAATGTTAAACCTATTCGAGAAAAAGCTGATAGATTACTGCGTTTAGGTCAACAACAATATGCTTCTGGTTCTGTGGAAAAAACTATTGAATCGGGATTACAGGCATTAGAAATATATCACTCTCTTGGTGATATGAAAGCCCAGGGAGTAACTTATGATTTACTCGCTGGTGCTTATCTGCAATTAGGTAATCTCAAAGGTGCTGAAGATGCTATCCGTCGCCGTTTGGGTATAGCTCGTGATAATCAGGATTTTCACAATCAGATTTTTGCACTTAATAATCTTGGTACTTTGTTTCTGCAAAAAGGCGAACCAAAAACCGCAGGACAAACTATTCAAGATGCACTTGTTATGGCTCGTAATCTCGAAAATATTGAAGGACAAGGACTTTCACTCAGTAATTTAAGTCTTGTATACACAAGATTAGGAGATTATAACAGAGCAATTAAATTAGCGGAAACTGCTTTAATTTTTCGTCGCAAAACAGGAGATGTAATTGGTGAAATTAACACCCTGAATAATTTAGGTGATGCCTATCTTTTCGCAGGAGATTATGAAAATACCATCGCCAGTTATGGCACAGCCATGCGGTTAGCAAAAATCAATTTTGTCCGTCCTGACGAATTACGAGCAATTGATGGTTTAGTCACGGCTCATACTGCTGTTGGTCGTTATAAACGGGCTTTGGAGTTGCTAGAACAAAGATTTGCGATCGCTCAATTTTTAAATAATCCCAGAGAAGAATTAAAATCTTTAGTATCCTCTGGTGAACTTTATGAAAAAATGCAGGATTATGCCAAAGCACGTAATTTTTATCAGCAAGCACTTTCACTAGCACGAAAATTAGACGACATCAAACTAGAAGCAAAACTGATGAACATTCTCAACGAATTAAAAGGACGGTAATTTATAAGGAGTCAGGAGAAAAACAATCTTTTTCTACCGATGTAACTGTTTTCTAATGACTAATAATTAATAACTAATTCAAAAATACTGATCCATTTGATTGAATTCTCATTGCACTTCTATCTTGGTTGACATCTGTTGTTTCTTTTAATATCACTTCTAAAATTCCTGTTTCTTCACCAGGTTTAGGTGTCACCATCAAAAGTCCCCCATCTTCCCGTTGAAATGTCACCGTTACAGGTGTGCTTAAACCGCGAAGGGTGACATCTGATTTACCTACTAATGTACGTGGTTCTGTATCACCAATTACTTGATACGTTATATCTGCCCTTGTATCATTAATTAACTGGATATTTGCTTTACCATTTGCTAAATCAATTTTGGTACTGGGTTCTTGTCTTTGTTCTGGTGCTGGTGGTTGTAGCACCCTACCGGAAATTGGAGGAGTTGGTAGTTGTTGCGTATCACTTCCTGGTATAAACCCCCGCTGGTAAAGATTATAAGGCGGTTCATTAAAAATACTAGGATTGGGATTAAGTGGTGATGGTGCTTCACCTCCAACACCTAAACCTCTTTGATCAGGTAATGGGATAACAGGAATTGGTATTATTCCTAGTTGCATGAGTCTGAGAGTTAAAGCATTAGGAGGACATCCTGCGGGAACTAATACCCTAGAATTATGTGGTTCTTCGTAGAAAATACCCGGACAAGGATTCACTTTAGAAGTCGGTTTTGGTGACATTTGTTGTGCTATTCCAACTTGAGGAATAACTGATAAACCAATCAGTAAACCACCGCAAATAGTCCCAATTAATTGATTATTTTTGGCAAAATTCATTCCTCTTACTCCTGTAATTTGATTTTAGATTTTAGATTTTAGATTTTGGATTTATCAATTGATAATTGTTTCATTCAAGGCTTCCGCCGTGAGCGTCAGCCGATAGCGTAGCGTGGCGTATGACTCCTACGTCGTCACGCAAGCTATAGCCATACGGTTTAAAACCTCCCCTTTGAAGGGGAAAAAACCAAAAAAAATCCGCTTTTTCAATCCTCTTCCTTTCAGGGAGAGGTCATTGTCAATTGTCCATTATTGACATCCCCTCTTCTCTCTTCCACTGTCACCTGTCACCTGTTCCCTGTCACCTTCTTAACCTTCTTCCCAAAGTTGGCGAATTTTATCAGGCAACCAGATGGAAATTTCTTGGATGATTTCTGGTGATAATTCGTCTTTTGTGGCAGAAAAAACAGCTTTAATTACTTGTTCTACTTCTACATTTGGTGGCATTCCACCTTCATTTGCAACTCGAAATAAAAAGCGATCGCTATCAATTCCTTTAAAGATTCCTATCGGTTGTAAAGGTGGACGTATGCGGCTTAAAAATGCCACAATTGGATTTGTATCATGCCATAAATCAGCAATTTCTAATTGCAGGGATTTATCTTTAGTTATTTCTGCTGGTTCATGCAGTTCTGCTTCTACTCTGTCAGCAGTTTCCGTATTCATTAAATCCCGCATTACCCGAAATACAACTTCTGTTAAATCTCTTGCATCAAAAATATCTGTCACTCCACTTTTAACCATCACCTTTTCTAAAAAAGGTAGATTTTTATCAGCAATAGCAACTCCTGGTTTTTCATTTGATACTTTTGATTTATTCTCTTCTAATTTCTCTAATAGCTTTTGTCCTTTTTCCGTCATTTCTGCTTTTTTAAAAGTAATCAAATGTGGTAATAGTCCATCCGTTGCGCCCAGAGTATTAGGAATTCGCAAATCAAATTCCTGGGGATGAATTAAATCAGGAACATCTTCTTGAGTTGCGTAAGCATTACCTGTAAACTCAGCATGGATATAATGCTTTTGATTTAAATAATCTAAATGTCCCAAAAATTCAGTGATAGTTATTTTATGTCCAGGAAAATCATCTTGATTAAAATGAACTTCGTGCATTCCCTGACCAGTTGTATTGATTTTTTTGAGTAAATTGTAAGTAACATCTTCTCTGATAGTAATTGGCATATAAATCCTCCCATGTTCTATATTTAACCAATTGGAAATCAATAGTAATAGGTAATAGGCATTTAAAACCAAAGTCGCTAAAATCAAAATCAATGATTTTATGGCACTTATGGAAATAAGTGAAATAAGTATTTTTCAAAGAAAAGAAATTTTAATTATGGGCATGAGTTTGGTTACACGCAGATTAATTGGTCTGATTAATTCGTCTGCGCTGCCTATGCTATTAATGTGCTATTAATCAGATTTACATAATCTTGATTGTCATTACAAAATCATATTAAATTAGGCAACTAGCGTTCTTCATCTATCACAAGAAACAAATGTTGCATCAAGATTGCATAAACTAGACATCAATATTGCATCTAACTCCTGACTCCTTGAACTCCTGACTCCTAAATTCTTAAATTTAATACTCCAGAGAGATGGGTAAAGTGACAATAAAAGTAGTACCTTTACCAACAACACTTTCAACTTGAATTTGTCCTTGATGATGTTCCACAATAGCTTGAGCGATCGCTAAACCCAAACCTGAACCCGTCATACTTTCCCGACTTTGATGAGAACGCGCTGGATCTACACGATAAAATCTATCAAATAATCTTGGTAAAGACTCACTAGGAATACCAATTCCCGTATCACAGATTTTAATTTGTAAACCAGTAAAACCATAACGCATTCCCGCAACTCTTCCTAACTCCACCTGTACCTTTCCTGTAGTTGGAGTATATTGCAAAGCATTACCAATTAAATTTGTAAATAACCTGACCAGTTCATCCCAGTTACCCATCACAGTAAACCAATTTTCCTGTAATTCTGGCTCAATTTCCCCTGGCGGATCAACTAAATTCAAAGTTAGAGAAATTTCCTTGTTTGTAGCTAAAAGTTGTTGTTCTTCCACTACTTCTATTAACAAAGCATCCACAGGACAAGGTGAAAATAAAACTGCACCAATACCACTATCTTGTCGTGCAAGAAATAATAAATCATTCACCAACCTACCCAACCGCTGAGTTAATCTTTCTACTAATTTTAACTGTTGACGATAATGAGAAATACTACTAGATTCTAAGTCTAAATCAGCCAACGCCACTTGTACATTAGTTTGAATTAAAGCGATCGGACTTCTGAGTTCATGGGAAGCATCAGCGGTAAACTGCTTGAGACGTTGGTAAGACTCCCCCACTGGTTCCATCGCTTTACCAGATAAAAACCAACCACTAGCAGCTACCGAAAGCACCATCAACCCAGTACCCAAACCCAAATCAAAAATTAGCTGACGACTGGGTTTAGTCACTTCAAACCAAGGATGACTCACGCGCAGATAACCTAAAACCTGTCTTCCCACCTCTACCCGATGGGTAACTTGTCGCAATAACAGTTCTGAGTCTCCCCATCCCCCCATCCCCACCACACGCACAGTTTCACCCGTATTACCATGAATAGGAATATTTAAAGGTTCGGAAAAAGTTGACCACCGTAATTCACCAGTGGGGCTAAACCATTCTAGGTCAATATGATCATCTTCCGCTGTATCAGCATTATTACGAAAACTCGCTTCTACATTGACGCGGAGTTTATCAAGTGGGAAGTTAACAAGTTCAATGACTAAAGAACGCTCTACCACTTCCACCACATGATTTAGGGTATCATCAATTCTTTCAATTAGAGTGCTGCGGACATATAAATACACCCCAGTGGCAAACAAGAGTAGTAAGATAGCAGTAACAGCAGTGTACCAAAGAGCAAGACGGCGACGAGTGGCTTGAAACATTACACTAGGGAAAGGGGAATAGGGAATAGGGAAAATAAAAGTTAAAAGTTTTTTCATCCAACTTACAACTTTTATCTTTCCTCATTTTTAAATATCTCTTAACCAAAAATTAATATATTAATTAGATTAATTAACTACCAACTATTAACTATTAACTATTAACTATTACCTCTTGCCTCCTGCCTCCTGCCTCCAGCATAGCTGCTTCTTACCTCTTGCCTTTTACCTCTTGCCTTCTGCGTGACATCTACTAGCCCATAATTAATTATGCCAAAATCTAAAAAGACTGCCCCTAGCATTAATCTGAATGATCCAAAATACTATATCAACCGCGAGTTAAGCTGGTTACAATTTAATAGTAGAGTATTACATGAAGCTTGTGATGATCGGACTCCACTACTGGAACGGTTGAAATTTTTGGCTATTTTTAGTTCTAACTTAGATGAGTTCTTTATGGTGCGAGTTGCAGCCTTAAAGCAACAGGTAGACGCTAAAGTAAACTCCTTAACTCCTGATGGACGCACACCCCAACAACAACTAGATGAAATTAGATTGCACCTGAGTCCGTTGGTAAAAAAACACAATGAACAATTTGAGCAGGTTCTACAACCGCTGTTGGCAAATCATGGTATTCATATTCTGAAATATATAGAAATGAATGACACACAGCGGAGTTATTTAGATAATTACTTTAAAGAACAAATTTTTCCCGTACTGACTCCTTTAGCTGTTGATCCTAGTCATCCTTTTCCCTACATTTCTAATCTCAGCTTAAATTTAGCTGTGGTGGTGAAAAACCCAGAAACAGAAGAAGAATTTTTTGCCAGAGTTAAAGTTCCTAATGTTTTACCAAGATTTATACCTTTACCATCAGAATTAGGAATTGAAAACAACGGAAAACAGGTTCATTGGATCGGTGTACCTTTGGAACAGGCGATCGCTCACAATCTAGAATACCTGTTTCCAGGGATGAATATTCAGGAATATCACCCTTTCCGCATTACACGGGATGCTGATCTAGAACTCGAAGAAGACGAAGCCGATGATTTATTATTAGCTATTGAACAAGAACTGCGTAAACGTCGCATGGGTGGAACTCCAGTTCGCCTAGAAATTCAATCCCAAACACCAGAAGTTTTACGTTCTCGGTTATTGCAAGATTTGGAATTAAATGAAAATGACATTTATGCAGTAGATGGTTTATTGGGACTGCGAGACTTAATGTATTTTATGGCTTTACCATTGCCAGAACTTAAAGATCCTCCACGTCAGTCCGTTGTTCCTTCTCGCTTACAGCGCCTCAGAGAACCCAGTATAGACCCAGATGTATTAGACGTAGAAGAAGGAAAAGATTTTTTTGCTGTAATTCGGGAAAAAGACTTACTGGTACATCATCCCTATCAATCATTTTCCGGCACAGTGGAGCGTTTTATTACCCATGCTGCCTGGGACCCTCAAGTATTAGCTATCAAAATGACTCTTTACCGGACTTCCGGAGATTCACCCATAGTTAATGCTTTAATTGCCGCCGCAGAAAATGGTAAACAAGTTTCTGTATTAGTAGAATTAAAAGCCCGGTTTGATGAGGAAAATAATATTTACTGGGCTAGACGTTTAGAAAGAGTTGGTGTTCATGTTGTTTATGGTTTAGTCGGTCTAAAAACCCATAGCAAAATTGTTATGGTAGTGCGCCGAGAAAAAGACCGGATGCGTCGTTATGTACATATTGGAACGGGAAACTATAACCCAAAAACAGCAAGACTATATACAGATTTGGGGTTATTAAGTTGTCGGGAAGAATTGGGCGCTGATTTAACAGATGTGTTTAACTTTTTAACTGGATATTCTCGCCAAAAAACCTATCGAGAAATATTAGTTGCACCTGTAAATATGCGCGATCGCTTTCTCGAACTAATTAACCGAGAAATGGAAAATGTCCAAAATGGATTTTCCGGGCGCATTGTTGCTAAAATGAATTCCCTCGTCGATCCGGAAATTATTACTGCCCTCTACAATGCTTCCCGTGCTGGCGTACAAATTGATCTGATAGTCCGGGGTATATGCTGTTTGCGTCCTGGACTCAAAGACCTCAGTGAAAATATTCGCATTATCAGCATTATCGGTCGCTTTTTAGAACACTCCCGCATTTTTTACTTCTACAACAATAATCAAGAAGAAATATATATCGGCAGTGCTGACTGGATGCGTCGTAATTTAGATCGTCGAGTCGAAGTGATCACACCTATTAGAGATCCAGAAATTGCTAAAGATTTGCAAGAAATTCTGGGCATTATGTTAGCAGATAATCGTCAAGCTTGGGATTTACAACCTGATGGTACTTATATCCAAAGACGACCCTGTGAAGATTGTCCTGAAGGTAATTCTCAAAAAATTCTCATGTCTATGGCTTTGCGTTCTACACATACCACATAAAAAGGGAACAGGGAACAGGGAAGAAAAATTTTAGATTTTAGATTTTAGATTTTAGACTTTAGCTTGGAGTTGACAAAAACAATCCAAAATCCAAAATCCAAAATCCAAAATAAAAAACTCCTGACTCCTGACTCCTGACTCCTCCTTCTTAACTTCATCATTTCTTTATACACAAACACCCGTTATTCATCCGTAGGATAGAGTTAAGACAGGCACTTACTCCCATACACTATAAATACTCTTGTATATAATTTTCAGTTTCCGGGAATGGTAATGTTGTCCTGTGAGTCTTTTTCCTTGCGCGTTCTATTGGTTGATGATCATGAACTAACTCGTTTAACCCTACAGTTCGCTTTTTCTGCTCAAGAGAATATGCAAGTTGTAGGTTTAGCTAGTAATGGTCAAGAAGCTATAGAAATGGTCAAAAGTTCCCACCCTGACGTAATTGTGCTAGATTTACATATGCCAGTTATGGATGGTTGGCGTGCTTCCGGTTATATTAAATCCATATCTCCAAATACTCAAATCCTGGCTTATTCATCAATAGATGATGCACACTTGCAACAAACAAAGGCAATGCCAAGTTTTGATGAAGTTTGTAAAAAAGATGTACCCACAACAGAACTCATCGCTTTGGTTAGACAACTAGGCCAGCGTGCTATCAACAATTCAGTTATGGATTAGGAAAGATTTTTTTAGGAAAATCAAGATCGTCGGCTGTACCGGAAAATTACGGTTGCCGACGTATATTTTGATTTTGCTTATTTTAGATTAATTAGTTTCTGATTCGGGAATATTGCGTCTAAATTCATCAATTAAATCATCTAATTCTTCTAAAGCTTGATTTACATCAACTCTCAAAGTGCCTAAATTTGGTTGTTCCAGAAGACTCAGCAGGTATTCACGTTTACTTTGAACTTTGGCAATTCGTTCTTTAAGTGTTTGTAGATCCATTGTTTTATTCCTATTTTACCTGTTCTTCATTAAACTTAACGCAAAATCGGCTAAAGCTGATCAATCAAGAATAGATCCCTGACTTCTCAAAGAAGTCGTGGATCTGGGTAAGATGTTAAGAAATGATCAACATTTCAAATCATGCTGGGCAAAATTTCTTTGGGAACACTCGGTTTAACCTTGGGTAGCATATTAACCATTGTCGGTTTCGTCGCTTATGCTGCTGATAACGCGACTCTCAACTTGGTGGGCTTTTTTTATGGTTTTCCTTTATTGCTGGGAGGTTTAGCACTCAAAGCTAATGAACTCAAGCCCATACCCTTTAGCCAACCTACCACAGAATCAGTATTAGCACTCAGAAAACAACAAGCTACTGTAACTCAAAATAAAATCCGCACTGACATCACTAGATTTTGCTACGGACAAGAAGCTCATTTAGACCGGGCGTTGATTTACTTAGGTTTGAGTCCTAACGATGAAGAACGTCCAGTAGTGATTGGTTTAAGAGAAATAGAAGTTAACGGTGCTTATTCCTTGATTTTAGAATTTGATTCGCCTTTTATTCCTCTTGATATTTGGCTACAAAAACATGAGAAAATGACAAAATATTTTGCGCCTAATGTTGATGTGAAAATTACACAACCTGATGAAGATAGAATTGAACTAGAGTTAATTACTACTCAAAATTAATGGGTAATGGGTGATTCAATTTTGGATTTTGGATTTTGGATTTTGGATTGTTTTTGTCAATTCCAATCTAAAATCTAAAATCTAAAATCTAAAATTTTCTTTCCCAGTCACCAGTCACTTTTCTAATCTCACAGCATACCACTGTAAATATTTTCCTGGTCCTACATCTAATTCACAACTGGTATCAATTAAATATTGTGCTTGTTCTGTGACAGAATCAAATTTCTGTATATCAGGGGTTAAGTCATCAAAAGCCAGTTTTTTTAAAGTATTTTCCAGCTTTTCTAATAATTCTAATTTCGTCAAAAATTGTTCTTCCTGGTTAGTTTCGAGAACAACAAAGTTATCCTGTTCATACATTAATGGATGTGGCATTTTTTAGGTAATTGGTAATTGGTAATTGGTAATTGGTAATTGGTAATTGGTGATTGGTAATTGGTAATTGGGAAATAAAAATCCTGACTCCTGACTCCTGACTGGGAATTTTAGATTTTAGATTTTAGATTTTAGATTAAAAAAATTTGGTACAGGTCTAGGTTATTCAGGACGGAAAAATTGTCAATCCAAAATCCAAAATCGTCAATCCAAAATCGAGTGACTCCTGACTCCTGACTAATTAAGATGGATAAACTGGTAAAGTAAAATGAAACCATGCACCACCATGAGGATTTGCATCTACCCAAATTTGACCATAGTGCGCTCTAATAATACGTTGACATAAAGCCAGACCAATGCCATAACCATCTGTTCCTTCATCTCGTTGCAGACGGAAATGATTTTCAAAGATGCGATCGCGGTTTTCTGGGGGAATACCAGGACCCGTATCACCAATACTAAACTGTACTTTTTGGGTGGTGCGGTGTAGTCCGGCTAAACTAATCATGCCTCCTTCGGGTGTATATTTAATAGCATTATCCAATAAATTTACTAAAACTTGACGGATACGCTCAGGATCGGCATATATATAAGGTAAATCTTTGGGGATATCTGTTTCTATTTTTTGAGATTTGCTAATATAGCGATCGCGTAATTCTTCCAATACTTCATAACTAAGTTTTCCTAATTCTACTTTTTGTGGTATAATGTTAAATTCTTTATCATTTCCCCTTCCCACTTGTAACAAGTCAGCTATCATCCGGTCAATGATTCGTGTTTGATTACGGGCTTGTTTTAACAAATGTTCAGCCATAGCTGGTTTTAAACGGTGAAATGCTCCCTTTTCAGAATTGTAGTTATTTTGAAGCGTTTCTATAGCTATAGCAGCAGCAGTTAAAGGATTACGGAGGTCATGGGCTAACATTGCCATTACCCGGTCTTTAAATTGTAACTGTTCTTGCAGTTTCTCTTTTTCCTGCTTCAAGTTAAAAATTTCATCTGAAAGCTTGATCAACTCCGCAGAAACAGCAACAGAATGTATGGTAGATGTGGGTAATGTTGCCCGCACATTCTCATCTTTGAGTTCTTGTAAGTCTTCCTGTAACTTTAAGAAAGCGTCTACAGCAACTTGCCAGCGAGGCCACCAGTTTTTTAATTGGGTTATAATATTGCTTCCCGCCAGAGTCTGTTGAGGTTCTGGATGGATTTTGATTAAAGCGGGCGTTGCTACTAATTTAAAATGTTCCGCTAAATACGGTTGTTGCCCGACATCAATAATTTGTAGTTCAAAACTATACTCTGTTTCTAATTCTCTTAAATAAGAGCGTATGCGCTGTACCTGTTGTCGGGACTTTGGTCGTCCATCGACAAAAAGCAACAGTTGGAGTGGAGCCTCAGAATAGATAGGCTGATCCTGGGAAACTTGCATGTAATCTTGTTTCAGCACTGGTAACAACCTGGCGACGCTTTACAGAAAGTAAAATAAACTGACGGTTGTCGATGGTCGTTGTTTTCTTCCAATTTAATATCTATTTTAGATTTTTCATACACCCATCAGATTGGCATTTTTGACATGAGAAAAATCTTTGTGGGACTTTCACTGTCTTTGACGCTGGGTTTTACTCCCAGTTTTGCCTTAGCTCTGGAATATAAGTCTCAGTTAGACCTGAGTCAGAGTGTTGATTCAGTAGAAGGAGAAAATATATTTTATACCAAAGCTATGCAGCTAGTACAACAGCAGATTTATTTAATTGCTCGACTTGAGCAAGCACTGAGCAGTTCAGACCCCAACAGAATGAGATCCGTGAGGGGGCAATTAACTGTTTATACCCATTCTGTAGAAACTTTTCTCAAACGTCAGTACCCAAGTCCGAAAACTTTGTGTACCGCAAAAGGAGAGTTGTCTCAACAGTCTGATTTAACTGTGCAGTTAACTGATTCTCAATTACAAATTTACTGCTATTTGTATGCTTCCAACCAGGAATTGTTAAAATTATCCCCAGTTACAGATCGGCTGTTGTCTCGACGAGGTGAGTTAGGTTTGGTGAGAAAGTTACCCTTGGTTTCTGGAGAAAGACAGTCAGATCCGGTAATTTCCATTGCACCAGTACAGCGTCCTGATCTTAGTAAACCAGCAACACCTTTTATTCGTAAAGAACCAAATTTAACTTCTTCCCCATTACCAGTGGTTGGCAGCCCGGCAAAAACAGCTATAGCTAACTATAAACCGCCTATCCAGCCCGCGATCGCACCACCAGAGGAAGCTATCACCACTCTTAGAACTGCCAATCAAATCTTGCAAGCAGCCCAAAAAAGATTTCCTGACAACATCAAATTTATCAATCCACAGGAAGACGCAGCGACACTAGACCGTTTTGCTTACGACATTGATTCCCAAGAAAAACAAATCTACGCTCAGTTTTTGCAATTGCCTAACACGGGCATTTTTCGAGTGTTACATGATTCAGCCTACCGTCGTCGGCCGAATACCTTCCAAAATCGATTACAACCAAGTGTTATTGAGCGTTATCCTTTTCCCTCTGTGGGTGAGGGTAAGGGAGATTTTACTCCTAGTTTAGCACTGAAAATGATTGACGATAACTTCCAGTTATTCCCTCAAGGAATAGATTATGGTTTTATCGTTAATATAGGTGATGTACCTTTAGAAAAATTGGATGGTAGACTACAAACTCTTGATCTATCAACGCGGGACTTTTTTCTCAACTACCAACCACCGAGAGAGTTAAAAGCCTTACAGGTAGATAGAAGGCGGTTTATTACAGGTAAAAATCAAAATTGGCAACAGTCGCAAATTTATTTGAGTGGTGCTAAAGCGGAAGTAAATAAAACTTATTTAGTGCGATCGCTCCAATTTCAACTCCCAGAAATCATCTCAGAACGTCAACCCGTACGCCGCGAAAATAGCCGTATCAGGCAACAATTAACAGAAGTGCCTAGTAGTGATACTATCATAGCCTTTCGTGCCGTGCGTCGCCGTCCTGATGGCAGCTACACTATTCTTTGGCGAGTTCTCAACCAGTTACCCGCACCGAAAATAGATGATTTAGAAAGATATGTGATTGGCGATCGGTAATTGGTAATGGGTAATTAATTATTTACTGTCACCTGTCACCTGTCACCTGTCACCTGTCACCTGTCACCTGTCACCTGTCACCTGTCACCTGTTCCCTAAAATGCTAATGTAGAAATTGATAATAAATATATATTTGTGATTTACTGTGGTGTTTTATAAACGTCCTGCTATCTTTTTGAGTATGGCTGTTTTACTTTCTACTTTAACAGCCTGTGCTAATGGTCCTACTGCCAAAAATTTAGAACAGTCTTTAGCAGCAGATCCCAGACTGCAAACAAATACTGGGGTTTTTGGTGAAAACAAGAATCAAGAAATATCAACTGCACCTAAAATTGAATTACCTGCTGATTTTCCTCAAGAAATTCCTATTTATCCCAATGCTAAGTTAGCAGAAATTAAACCTGCAAATAATAATTCAGATAATTCAAATAATTCAGAAAATCAACCTGAAAATCAACCTAAAAATATAATTGTAACTCGTTGGCAAAGTGCAGATCCTAGTAATATGATTGCCAGCTTTTACAGCAGTGAGTTTAAAAATCAGAATTGGCAAATTTTACAACAACCAAAAGATGATACAGAAGGAACTTTTGAAGTTAAGCGGAATGATTTATTGTTGAAAGTAGCAATTAAACCAAAAACCGTTACAAACCCAGCACCAAATCAACCACAAACAGCTACAGAATTAACAATTGAATATACATCTAATAATAGTAATAATATTGCTACAAATTCCGTGACAAATTCTCAACCCGAAAAAACGCCATTTATTGGAACTGTTTCACCAGGGATTGATGTTGCTAAAAAACCAACAAATACAGAAAATCCAGAAATCGAAAATTCACAACCTCAAGAATTTACTGATTTAAATAAAGTACCACCGGAATGGAGAAAACAAATTGAAGATTTAGGTAAATTGGGTGTTTTGTCAATTGCTGCAAATCCAAGTACAAGTAATAGCAATTTAAACACTACAAATAATCAACAATTTGAACCTGATAAAATCATCACTCGCAGAGAATTTGCACGCTGGTTAGTAACTGCAAATAATGTCATTTACGCTAATAATAGTGCCAAAAAAATCCGTTTAGCATCCACAACTACACAACCAGCTTTTAGAGATGTTTTACCCAATGATCCTGATTTTCCCGCTATTCAAGGATTAGCAGAAGCGGGATTAATTCCTAGTACATTATCTGGAGATGCAACCGCAGTTTTATTTCGTCCTGATACACCTTTAACTAGGGAAAATTTATTACTGTGGAAAGTTCCTTTAGATACTCGTCAAGCTTTACCGAATGCTAATTTGGAAGCTGTTAAACAAACTTGGGGTTTTCAAGATACAGAAAAAATTGATCCTAAAGCATTAAGAGCAATTTTAGCTGACTTTCAAAATGCAGAACAATCAAATATTAGGAGAGTTTTTGGATATACTACTCTTTTTCAACCGAAAAAAGCTGTAACTCGTGGAGAAGCTGCTGCGGCTATATCTTATTTTGGTTTGCAAAGTGAGGGAATGTCAACTACTGAAGCTTTGAAGTTGAAGGGTGAGTAATTTGTGAGAGTGAGGATTTTGAGGATTTAAGGATGTAGTTAAATTAAATTAATAACTTAATTTCTGTAGATTCTCCTAATGCTTCATTAACTAAAATCAATTTACCTTGTTCATAAGTTCCTAATTGTTGATTAGCATTGAGGAGTTCAATACCATAAATTGTACCATCTGGGGCAATATCTACATTCATTTGTTCACTTACTTGAATTGTTTCTACCTGTCCAGTTTTCTCTTTAAGATAGATGTATGCTATATTATATCTGGGATCGTAGGAAATTTTCATGGCTCTTGTACCTTTAAAAATATTTAACGATAACAGTAATTACTAACCAGTCTTCCCCTTCTTGAACAGCAATTACTTCTACTTTCTTCATAGCATAAAATTTACCATTCCATTCAGCATTAAAAGGGAAACTACGTCTAAATCCAGTTCTATCATATTGGGCTGTAAAAGTTACACCACCTTCAACTGTAGCAATAACTTCTTCCTCTGTTGCACCACGTTCAATTAATCTTGCTTGTGCATGGGGATGCAACTTGACATTCATAATTTTTTTATTTTATCTATTGTTGAGTTAAAAAATAATCTAAAGTTTAATTCCTATTTTTTCAAATTCCTTCTGTTTGGCAAATTTTTAGATTGTCTGAATCAGGACACCCTTTGGGAAGTCAAAATTCAAAATTTTTTTGTCTGAATCAGGATGTCCAGGATTTGAGGATTTACAGGATGTTATTTGAATACTATTATTTTCTGATTTAATAATCTGATTATATCATCTTTTTTTGGTTCTTCAGTACATAGTATGCAAAATCAATCTCAAAAAACTGCGGAAGGCTTAATATACATAAGACATAAGCTACAGATATTGGATATTTTTACAAAAATTGCCTCTTTACCCTGTTCCCTGTTCCCTGTTAAGAGTTCCCTCTTTCAGACTGGTAATTTAGCATAACAAGTACGGTAGAACCCTTTTTTTAAATGTATTTTCTTTCTTTTCAGAGAAATCAGCATAATATCAACTAATTGTTAAATAATTGTCCCTTCTTTTAGACAAGATAATTAAAACCCACAAATCATCAATGAGAGAAAATGAGAGAAAATCAAACATCCTGTAAATCCTGAAATCCTGTAAATCCTGATTTAAACAAACAATTAAACTTCCATAAACTGCGGAGATTTAATTTCCGCATCCTCACCAAAATGCTTATCTACCAAAATAGCAACTTGTGAAGGTTGAACTTTAGTATACCGGGTTTTATCTGGCATGACTAAATTAGGTCCAGCCTTACAATTTTTCATGCAACCAGTACCTTTAATGTTAACTGTATCCTGTAAACCGCGATCGCTCAACTCAGATTCCAACACTTGACACAACGCTTTACCACCGCGTTTCATACAATCAGATTTTTGACACATTAATATAGTTTGCTTTTTCGCTGTTTTGGGTTTACTCGTTTCCGGTGCTAAAGACACTCTTTCCATATTTAAATTAGGCGCAATTATTTCTACTTCAGAACGCCCAGCCATTACCCGTTCAGCCTTTAGCGTGACTTCCTCTTTTTTAGCGTCATACTTTTTAGTACCTACCACCTGTAACCAAGTTCCACGGGGTAAACGCAAATCAAAAGCTACCCGTAAATGCTTGGCTAATTTTACATAACATTCACCCTCAGAAGTCGCTAATAATAAACCTTTCAACTTATAACCATCTTTAATGACAAAATCTAAAAATCTACCTTCAAGGCAAAATTCCGATACTTCTACACCAGTATAGATACTCATCTTTCGTTCACCCAAGATTAACTAACTACAAAGGACATCAAGGAAAACAGGTAACTATGCAAAATTACAATGCTTGATAACGTAACCGCAAACAGTCTTTTAAATGACAAATTAAATCTTGACGAGAAGCTTTAACTTGTCTCACGACACTCCAAACTTGGATAGCTATTTGCGGGTTAGTAATTTCTACCTGCAATGGTTGGTTACTCTGACAATGACAAGAAATATCTAATTCATTTAAGCGTTGATAAACTTGCCAACGATCAGTCCAACTCACATCAATAACGTGCTTTATTCCTAATTGTGAATTATGTGAATTAGAGAATTTCAAGTGAATTACCCTCAAAGTGCAACAAAATAGCAGTAAATAGAACAGAATAACCCCCTGTGACTGGGAGTTTATTGGACTTGATCCTTATCAACCAGAATAGCGTAAGTGCAAATTATTGTCATTAAATTTGAAAAATATTTTCATAAAATTTGAACCACCACACCCCAAAGTAGTTATACACAATGTGTAAATAAAGTCAAGGATATTGGCAAACAAAAAGAGATGAAATTAATAGTTAAAACCAGACATAAAAGGAAAATGAATACTTGCAGCGATAAAAATTAGAAATTCTGTCATATTTAATAGACTGGCTTTAACATTTTTTAATGTTAAGATATAAAAAAATCGGCAGTTGAAAAAAAACAACTGCTACAAAGCGAGGAGAACCATGTCTGATACTCAAACTTTGATTCAAAATTTTGGTCAAGTATATGACAACCCTGTATTACTAGATCGCAGTGTCACCGAACCAGTAATTGAAGGATTCAATATTGCATTAGCTAGTTTTCAAGCACTTTACCTACAGTACCAGAAACATCATTTTGTAGTTGAAGGTGCAGAATTTTATTCACTGCATGAGTTTTTTAAAGACAGCTACGAGGAAGTTCAAGATCACATCCATGAAATTGGTGAACGTTTAAATGGTTTGGGTGGTGTTCCCGTAGCTTCTTTTAGCAAACTGGCTGAAATGTGCTGCTTTGAACCAGAAGCAGATGGTACATTTTCTTCCCGGAAGATGATAGAAAATGACCTCGTAGCAGAACAAGCAATGATTAGCTTAATTCGCCGTTTAGCCTCTCAGGCTGAGAGTTTGGGAGATCGGGGGACAAGATATCTCTATGAACAAATCCTGCTAAAGACAGAAGAAAGAGCTTATCATTTAGCACATTTCTTAGCTAAGGATAGTTTAACATTAGGTTTTGTTCAAAGAACCACAAACTAAATTTAACCTCATCTTAAACTTCTGCATTTACATAGATGCAAAATTTAGTAGAGTAGATTAGAACTGAAAATAAAAAATTGGCAGATAGGTAAAACCACACCTGAGTTACCTATCTGTCGTTTTTTGTATTTATCAGTGCAATTATTGTTAATTATCTAAAATGCAAATATTTGTCATTTGCTGATCAAATAGGACTTATGCAAAACAGTAGGGGTAATTCATGAATTAACCCTACGAATAAAATATCACTAAAAATCATGTTTAACAGTTATTGAAAATTAATTTCAGGAAAATTTATTAACTCGAAAGCTATAAATTCTCAAAAACAATCCGAAAAATAGGATAATCATAAAATCAACATTCACCCCAAAAGCAAATATTCAGGAACAAATCTCAAAATAGTTGCAAACTATTTAGGAGTTACGCAAAAGTTACGGAAGAATGAACCGCAGAGGCGCAGATAAATCAGAGGTAAGATAGTTTAAGAGAGATTTTGGGTAAGTCTTGACTTTTTTCCTTTGTGTCTTTGCGCGAAACATGAAGAATGAACCACGAAGACACGAAGGACACGTTCACCGAAGGTGTTCCCGAAGGGTAGGTAAGAGGTTTTAAGAGAGATTTTGGATCAGTCTTGACTTTCTTCCTTTGTGTCTTTGCTCCTTTGCGTCTCTGCGCGAAACACAATATCTGGAAAATGGAATTATTCAGCTATTCTTTTACATCTGCGTTTATCTGCGTGTATCTGCGTTAAATTACTCAAGATAACCGAAAAATTAGGCTACACTGTTAAAAAACTTACCTAATCACTAGGACTTGGAAAACTTAATAATAAATATAAGGACTAGGGGTAAAGACCCTTAAAATAGTCAAGATTTGTATTTTCGTGATCTAAAGTAAAAACTATGCCTCGTCGTCAAGATATCCGCAAAATTCTTCTGTTAGGTTCTGGTCCTATTGTCATTGGCCAAGCTTGTGAGTTTGACTATTCTGGTACTCAAGCCTGTAAAGCTTTACGGGAAGAGGGTTTTGAGGTGGTGCTGGTAAACTCTAACCCAGCTACTATTATGACTGATCCAGAAACAGCCGATCGCACTTATATCGAACCTCTGACACCAGAAATAGTAGAAAAAGTCATTGCTAAAGAACGTCCTGATGCCCTTTTACCAACTATGGGCGGACAAACTGCTTTAAATCTTGCAGTTGCTTTAGCAAAAAATGGTGCTTTAGAAAAGTATAACGTCGAATTGATCGGTGCGAAGTTACCAGCTATCGAAAAAGCTGAAGATCGGAAACTGTTTAACGAAGCGATGGATAAGATCGGGGTGAATGTCTGTCCTAGTGGTACAGCGTCAACTTTAGAAGAAGCTAAGGCGATCGCAGATCGGATCGGATCTTATCCTCTCATCATTCGTCCTGCTTTCACAATGGGTGGTACTGGTGGCGGTATCGCTTATAATAAAGAAGAATTTGAAGTTATGGCACAGGTTGGTATTGATGCTAGTCCTGTTTCTCAAATTCTCATCGATCAGTCTTTACTCGGTTGGAAGGAATATGAACTAGAAGTGATGCGGGATCTTGCGGATAACGTTGTCATTATCTGTTCTATTGAAAACTTCGATCCGATGGGGATTCATACAGGTGATTCTATCACAGTCGCCCCTGCCCAAACTCTCACAGATAAAGAATATCAACGTCTGCGGGATATGGCGATCAAAATTATCCGGGAAATAGGTGTAGAAACTGGTGGTTCTAATATTCAGTTTGCGGTGAACCCGGTAAATGGGGATGTGGTAGTTATTGAAATGAACCCCCGTGTTTCCCGGAGTTCTGCGTTAGCTTCTAAAGCAACTGGTTTTCCGATCGCAAAGATGGCCGCAAAGTTAGCTGTGGGTTACACTTTGGATGAAATTAGTAATGATATTACTAAGAAAACCCCCGCTTCTTTTGAACCGACTATTGACTATGTAGTGACGAAAATTCCCCGGTTTGCGTTTGAAAAGTTCCCTGGTTCTGATCCGGTGTTAACTACACAAATGAAGTCTGTGGGGGAAGCAATGGCCATAGGAAGAACTTTTAATGAGTCTTTCCAAAAAGCTATGCGGTCCTTGGAAACTGGCCGCGCTGGATGGGGTGCGGATAAACCAGAGAAGTTACCCAGTGGGGAACAAATTCGCGCTCAGTTACGTACTCCTAACCCAGAGAGAGTTTTTGCTTTGCGTCATGCGATGCAGTTAGGTATGAGTAATGAGGAAATTTACGAACTAACAGCGATAGATCCCTGGTTTTTGGATAAATTACAGCAAATTCTGGAATTTGAGAAGTTCTTAAAACGCACTCCTTTACAGCAGTTGACAAAAGAGCAAATGTATGATGTCAAGCGTAATGGTTTTAGCGATCGCCAAATTGCCTACTGTACGAAAACCACGGAAGATGAAGTCAGAGCATATCGTAAACAGTTAGGTGTTATCCCCGTTTACAAAACTGTGGATACTTGCGCTGCGGAGTTTGAAGCGTTCACACCTTATTATTATTCTACCTACGAGGAAGAAACGGAAGTTTTACCCACTGATAAACCCAAGGTGATGATTTTGGGAGGTGGTCCAAATCGCATTGGTCAGGGGATAGAATTTGATTATTGTTGCTGTCATGCGGCATACTCTTTGAAAGCTGCGGGTTTTGAAACCATGATGGTGAACTCTAACCCGGAAACGGTTTCTACTGATTACGATACTAGCGATCGCCTCTATTTTGAACCTCTGACTAAAGAAGACGTACTCAACATCATCGAAGCGGAAAACCCTGTAGGTATTATCGTCCAATTCGGTGGCCAAACCCCGTTAAAGTTAGCAGTTCCTCTACAACAATATCTACAGGAAATAGGGAACAGGGAACAGGGAACAGGGAACAGTAGTAATACCCAAATTTGGGGTACATCTCCTGATTCTATAGATATGGCAGAAAATCGGGAACGGTTTGAAAAGATTCTTCAAGAATTGAATATTGCTCAACCGCCTAATGGTATCGCTAGAAGTTATGAAGATGCGTTAATTGTCGCTAAACGGATCGGTTATCCCGTTGTAGTCCGTCCTAGTTACGTTTTGGGCGGTCGAGCGATGGAAATAGTCTACTCTGATGCAGAGTTAGAAAGATATATGAATTTTGCAGTGCAGGTAGAACCAGATCATCCGATTTTAATTGATAAGTTCTTGGAAAATGCCATTGAAGTGGATGTAGATGCGATCGCCGATCATACGGGTAGGGTCGTTATTGGTGGCATCATGGAACACATTGAACAAGCGGGTATTCACTCAGGAGATTCTGCTTGTTCTCTGCCTTCAATTTCCCTCTCTCCCGCAGTCCTTCATCAAATTAGAACTTGGACTGTACAACTGGCAAAAGCTTTATCAGTTGTGGGTTTGATGAATATTCAATTTGCCGTAGTTGGTGCAAATAGCTATTCTCCTCAAGTCTACATTTTAGAAGCTAACCCCCGTGCATCTCGCACTGTTCCCTTTGTGTCTAAAGCAACAGGCGTACCTTTGGCTAAGTTGGCATCTTTAATTATGTCTGGTAAGACTTTAGAGGAATTAAACTTTACTCAAGAAGTAATTCCCTCTCATATAGCTGTGAAGGAAGCGGTTTTACCCTTTAATAAATTCCCCGGTACTGATACCATCTTAGGTCCTGAAATGCGTTCCACTGGGGAAGTAATGGGTATTGATGCTGACTTTGGGCGGGCATTTGCTAAAGCGGAAATGGGTGCAGGAGAGAAATTACCCCTCCAAGGTACTGTATTTGTGTCTATGAGCGATCGGGATAAAGCTTTGGTTGTGGATGTGGTGAAAGAGTTTATCAACTTGGGTTTTCATATTATCGCTACCCAAGGTACACGCCAATATTTGAAGGAGCAAGGTTTAAAAGTTGAGCAAGTGCTGAAACTTCATGAAGGTCGTCCTAATGTGATTGATGTGATCAAAAATCAACAAATTCAGTTAATTATTAACACACCTTCAGGGGAAGAAGCCCGTACCGATGGACAACTTATCCGCCGTACAGCTTTAGCCTACAAAATTCCCATTATTACCACAATAGCAGGTGCGCGGGCAACAGTAGCCGCTATCCGTTCCCTGCAAAACACCACCCTTGATGTGAAAGTCATTCAAGAATATTGTCCCATAGGGTAATGGGTAATGGGTAATGGGTAATTGGTAACTGGTAATTGGTGAGAATCAACTTTTGCCTTTTGCTTTCTTGCTGTTCCCTGTTCCCTATTACCTATTACCTATTACCTATTACCTCTTCACTGTCACCTGTCACCTGTCACCTGTCACCTGTCACCTGTCACCTCGTCCCGAAACATTAAGCAATTATTATAGGCAAATCATTATAGTTAATATTGAGATATTTTAACAAATATGAGGAAACTATCTGCTTCTCATTTTTCGTCCTGACTCCTGACTCCTGCTTCAAGAGGGCAACCACAGGGGTTGCCCCTACGACTGAACTCCTGCCTCATGCCTCAAGAGGGCAACCACAGGGGGTTGCCACTACGGCTGAACTCCTATTCCTATAATATTTCAGTACAATTACGACATAGCCTCACCTGATGTAACCAGGAATTTTCTAGTTACTCGGTAGTCAAGCTTTTTTCATAAATGTTACAATTGTTAACAATCACATTAAACTAAAAATGTTAGACAGATCATGGGATCTCTAACTACAGGTACTTGTAAATACAAGTAAATAACTGTACCGTCTAGCAGTTAATAAGCCTAAATTGACGACATACCGGAAACAAAGTGGATCGGGTATGTAAATTGCAAACCAGAGCATAGTTTTCTAGTTAACCTGGGTATTATCTTCTCAAGGCATCAGCTAATGACACTACCAACCAACCCAACATCAACCAAGAGTAGCGCCATGAAGACGGCTCAGACACCTACAGACCTCGTGCGGACATACCTAAGAGAAATTGGCCGCGTGCCACTTTTAACCCATGAGGAAGAAATTCACTTTGGGAAACAGGTACAAAGATGTACCGCTTTGTATGAGGTGAGAGATCATCTTGCTACTCAGTTAGAGCGTCAACCTACAGTAGAAGAGTGGGCAAATGCGGCTGAGTTAGAAGTAAAAGAATTAAATAGAGCGATCGCTGAAGGTGAAATTGCTAAACGGAAAATGGTAGAAGCTAATTTGCGTTTAGTAGTGTCTGTAGCGAAAAAGTATATTAAACGTAATGTTGATTTACTTGACTTAATCCAAGAAGGTAGTATAGGAATGCAACGGGGTGTAGAAAAATTTGACCCTACAAAAGGGTATAGATTTTCTACTTATGCGTACTGGTGGATACGTCAGGCGATCACCCGCGCCATAGCGGAAAAAGCCCGCACTATTAGGCTACCTATTCATATTACGGAAAAATTAAACAAAATTAAGAAAGCCCAAAGGCAATTATCCCAAAAATTGGGACGTGCGCCTAGTATTTCTGAACTAGCTGAAGAATTACAATTAACACCTAAACAGGTGCGGGAGTGTCTAGAAAAAGCCCGTTTACCCTTGTCTCTTGATTTACGTTTAGGTGATAATTATGATACCGAACTAGGGGAAATGTTAGAAGATACAGGTGCATCACCTGAAGATTTTGTGATGCAATCTTCTCTATCTTACGACATAGAACGGATAATGTCAGAACTAACACCCCAACAAAAAGAAGTCATTAGACTACGGTTTGGGTTATCAGATGGACAATCTATGACATTAGCCCGAATTGGTGAAATACTTAATATTAGTCGGGAACGAGTGCGACAAATTGAACGAGAAGCCTTAACAAAACTTCGTAAATCTAAACATAGCATGAATGAGTATCTTGCTAGTTAGTCAGGAGTCAGGAGTCAGGAGTCAGGAGTCAGGAGTTATTGATTTTGGATTTTGGATTGTTTTTGTCAACTTCAATCTAAAATCTAAAATCTAAAATTTTCATACCTATTCCCTATTCCCTCTTAACTGTCACCTGTCAACTGTCACCTAGACTCATTCGCAATAATACGCTGCTTTTGGTACGGTTAAACCGACTCCCCCGACTGAAATAACCTGTTACATTGAATGAAATAGACACAAAGTTAAATTTTCGTCGTCATTAAATAGAAAACAGGTTATTTATCATTGTAGTCACAATTACCATAGATAGTAGTTGTAGCAAAGGAGATCAAAAGTGAGTAACCAACCTAATCGAGTATCAGAATTTTTCAACGGTGAAACAGAAAATAGCAACTTATTGTGGCAGTATGTCAAATCTTTAAGTCCAGAAACCGTAACACAGTTATCTAAACCTACTTCTGCGGAAGTATTTCAAGTGATGGAACGAAATATTGTGGGACTGTTGGGAAATCTGCCTTCTGAACATTTTGGTGTTACCATTACAACTAGCAGAGAAAATTTAGGTAGATTATTAGCTTCTGCAATGATTAGTGGTTATTTTATTCGTAATGCAGAACAAAGAATGAACTTTGATATGGCTATACAAGGAACAGAAGTAAGCAATAGTGATGTTGCTGAGTAATTTAACCAATTAACACCAGTTAAATAAATTTTCTGATCAATCCAAAATGAAGATACGAGAATTTTAATAATTGGTGTTTTTTTATCAAGTAAATGTTAAAATTAGGTAGTTTTCAGATCCCTGACTTCTTTAAGAAGTTGGGGATCTATAATATAATGATTAAATTTTACTACAATTATGATCACAGAAATATCAAATATTCCCCATAAAATTATCGGTGTTGCTGTTATTTGGAACGACGAAAAACAGATATTAATTGATCGTCGTCTTCCCACAGGAACAATGGCTAATTTATGGGAATTTCCTGGAGGTAAAATTGAACCAGGAGAAACCATAGAAGAATGTATAGAACGGGAAATTTTAGAAGAGTTAGGAATTAAAATTGCAGTAAGAGAACATTTGATTACAATTGATCACACTTATCCTCATTTACGAGTAACTTTGACAGTGCATCATTGTTATTATTTAGAAGGTATTCCCCAAGCTATTGAATGTGCCGAAGTGCGTTGGGTGAGTTTGGATGATTTAGATAATTTTGATTTTCCTGAAGCGAATGGAGAAATTATTGCTGCTTTGAGAAAATATCAAAACAATAATTAATGTTTAATAAACAGAATTTGATGTAGAATATTATGCAATAATCTATGATAGTAATAAAGTAAAAATTTTTATCATACAAGAGATTATTCAGCAAATTCAGCATTTTTTTCAATCATCAAAAGTAACAATCTATTAAAAGTTTTCATTGATTAGTCATCAATTACCTACAATAATTAAAAAGACTTTTATAAAAGGTGTAAGTAAAAAAAATGCTTAAAACCGTTGCAGAAGTGATGACCCATAATCCAATTATGGTTAATCCTCAAACTCCTTTAAAAGAAGCTATCCAAATCTTAGCAGAAAAACGTATTAGCGGTTTACCTGTGATTAATGATGCAGGTAAATTAGTGGGCATCATATCCGAAACAGACCTGATGTGGCAAGAAACCGGTGTCACTCCACCTGCATACATCATGTTTTTGGATAGTGTAATTTATTTACAAAATCCTGCTACTTATGATCGGGATTTACATAAAGCTTTAGGACAAACTGTAGGGGAAGTGATGAGTAAAAACCCTCTCACTATTACCCCTGATAAGTCCCTGAAAGAAGCTGCAAAAATGATCCAAGAACATAAAGTACATCGTTTACCTGTGCTGGAGAGTATGGGTAAAGTTATTGGTATTCTGACTCGTGGTGATATTATCCGCGCTATGGCCGCTGAGTAGGTGACTGGGGACTGGGGACTGGGGACTGGGAAAGATTAAGAACCCAATGCCCAATGACTAATAAAATAGGATCATTAAAAATAGGATCATTAAATGAGTATATCTGTTGAATCTGTAAAAGAATTACTGAGTTCTGATAACTTGGGCGATCGCCTACGTGCAGTCAATCAAATCCGCGAACTCGAACCTAAAACCGGTTTAGAATTAGTACAAGTTGCTATCCGTGATAAAAATTCCCGTGTTCGTTATTCTGCCGTTAGTCAAATGGACACCTTGGGAGGACAGGATTTAGACTTATCCTTGCAGATATTACGGGAACTACTCACCGATCCTGAAGCAGATGTACAAGCAGCAGCAGCAGACTGTTTAGGGGCGCTGAAATTACAGGTAGCTTTTGAAGATTTACAGGAACTTTATCATCAAACCCCAGAATGGCTCGTACAATTCAGTATTGTTGCTACCTTGGGAGCATTGGGAGATCCACGGGGTTTTGAACTCCTCAAACAAGCACTCGCTTCAGATAATGGTTTAGTGCAAACTGCGGCTATTAGTTCCCTGGGAGAGTTGGGAAACCCAGATGCAGTTCCCCTTTTAGCAACCTATTCTACTAATTCAGATTGGCAGGTGCGTTATAGAGTTGTTCAGGCTTTGGGTAATTTAGGTGGTGCGGAAGCTAAAGCTATTTTAGAGACTTTGGTTAATGATGAAGTAGAAGCGGTTGCAAAGGAAGCGAAAAGAGCAAACCATAGTTAAAATACTACCCACCAAAAACCTGTGTCCATGTAGTCCAAATAAAAACTACCACCGCACCCACAGCAAGAACACCCTGAAGTAAATTCCCTACTACTGTTCCTACAGTAATTCCTATACCTGCTTTCACTGCTTTACCCAAATCTTTTTGATACAGCAACTCACCAATAATTGCCCCTAAAAGTGGACCAATTAACATTCCCAACAATGGTCCACCGAAGGGTAAAGCTGGCAATAATCCGAAAAATCCCAGAAATAAACCAACAAACGCCCCTATTTGTCCCCATTTACTTGCACCGGCTTGTTTTGCTCCTATGTAACCGGCTAAAAAATCTACTCCCATACTCAGAAGTAGAACAATACCTGTAACAATGAGGGGTATTTTAATAACTGCTACAGAACCATTAACAATTCCCCAGATGATGATAGCGGCTAATATTAAACTACTACCGGGAATTGCAGGAACTACAGAACCAATCACACCCACAAGCATTAAAGCTATTAATAAACAGTAAATAATTTGCATAGTTTTAAAGAAGGTGACAGGTGACAGGTGACAGTAAATAGGCAAAAGGCAAGATGCAAAAGTTTATAATATTCTTATCTTTAGCAATGCTCAACAGCCATGATTCAAACCTTATCTAAAGTTATCACCTTTGAGGAATTTGTCGCTTGGCTACCTGAAAATTCCGGGGTACGTTATGAATTACATCATGGCAATATTATTGAAATGGCACAACCTACAGGAGATCACGAAGAAGTTAAAAGTTTTCTAGGGGTAGAAATTCCCTTTGAAATCAAACGTCTGGGATTACCTTATGGTATTCCTAACCAAGTGATAGTTAGACCAGATGGTAAAGATTCTGGTTATTTCCCAGATTTGTTGGTGCTAAACCGTGAAAATTTAGTTAATGAAAAATTATGGAAAAAAGAATCTATTGTTAGTCAAGGTGCTTTTATACCTTTGGTGATTGAAATTGTATCAACTAACTGGCGTGATGATTACTACTTAAAATATGCTGATTATGAGGAAATGGGGATTTCTGAATATTGGATTATAGATTATGCAGCTTTGGGTGGACGTAATTTTATTGGTAATCCTAAACAACCGACTATCTCTGTTTGTAATTTGGTTGATGGAGAATATCAAATCAGTAAGTTTCAAAATAATGATATAATCATTTCTCAAACTTTTCTTGAATTTAATCTTACCGCAAATCAGATTTTTCAGGCTGGTGTAGTTTAGCATCCAATTCCAGCATCATTCCCAATCAGCAATCACCCATTACCAAGAGTAACAGCTAATTTATCAGCTATTCCCGCAATCCAATTTTCATCTTGTTTTGTATAACTGCGAGGTGCGTTTGCTCCTAAAATTAACACACCTTCTTTACCAATGGGTTGACAAATTACACCTTGGGTATTTTCAGGTAAATAATCAAATTCAATTTTGCCGGGATAGACTTTTAAAGCTACTAAATAAACTGGTTTTTGGGTTGCTAAAACTCTTTTTAATATTGCACCTGATGTAACTTCTGATTTAGCACCCAGAATACCGCGACGTAACAAAACCTTACCTTGGTAATAAACTACAAGCGATCGCGTTACTGTATTAGTTAACAGTAACCTTGATGCCCAAGCTAATTCTGTTTTCACGGTTTCTGGTAAATCAGGATCTAACACAAAACCCTCTTCTCCAATCAGTTCTACAGTATCAGGGGTTTTGGGTTGGACTTGTTGCCAAATTAAACCCGTTAAAATTAACACTGCACTTAAAATCACTCCCAACACATCCCCCCGCGCTTGAGAGTCTGTCAGTTCTGGTGTTAACAACCGATTGACAAACAACAAAACAGCACCTAAACCCCCAACTACCAAGGGTAAACGCCGTAAAACTCGATTAGGATCAGATTTGGTCATTGGTAATAGGTAATTGGTAATTGGTGATTGGTAATTGGTGATTGGTAATTGGTGATTGGTAATTGGTAATTGGTAATTGGTAATTGGTAATGGGTAATGGGTAATGGGTAATTGGTAATTGGTAAACTACTGTCACCTGTCACCTCATAACTGTCACCTGTCACCTAATTACTCTTCCCCTGCTTCCAGAATACGTTGAAATAAATAACCAGTACCTCTAGCAGTAAGTATTAATTCTGGGTTGCTGGGATCATCTTCTAATTTTGCCCGTAACCGGGAAATATGTACATCTACTACACGGGTATCTACATGGCGTTCTGGTGTGTAACCCCAAACTTCTTGTAAAATTTCGGAACGGGAAAAAGCTTCTCCTGAACGACTTACTAATAGTTCTAATAAGCTAAATTCCATGCCAGTTAAGCGGATGCGTTCATCACCTTTGTAAACTTGGCGTTTATTGGTGTCAATTCTGATATTACCAACATGAATCACTCCAGAACTGGGAATACCAGTTGCTCCGGTTTTGTCTACTCTGCGTAAAACTGAGCGAATACGCGCTTCTAATTCTTTGGGAGAAAAGGGTTTAACTACGTAGTCATCCGCACCCAATTCTAAACCGGTGATCCGATCAGCTACATCACCCAAGGCTGTTAGCATAATGATGGGAACATCAGATTCTTTACGTAATTCTTGACAAACACCGTAACCATCTAACTTTGGCATCATCACATCCAAAACTACCAGGTCTGGTTCTGATTTGTGAAAAGTTTCTAAGGCTTCTTCTCCATCACCTGCTGTCACTACATCATAGCCAATCATGGAAAGGCGTGTTTCCAAAATCCGCCTAATGCTTGCTTCGTCGTCTACTACCAGGATTTTTTCTTTATGACTTTCCAAGTTTCTTCACGCTCCCTAACTAAATTTTTAACATTATGAATTTTATTACCATAATATTAAGATATCATTGCATCAGTTAATCTGAAAAAGCTGTAACTACTACTATTATTTAACTTGAGTTTTTTCTAAAACTTAAACAAAAATTAAGATTCTTAAATAAAAATTACCCATGGCAAAGCCCAAAACTATTTTTATATGTAGCAAATGCGGAGCCGAGTTCTCCCAGTGGTTCGGCAAGTGTGCAAATTGTGACACTTACGATTCTTTAGTGGAAGAGAATGCTACACCTTTCGGGGTGGATATACCTAGTCGGGGGGGAGTAGGTAACTGGCACGCTGCACCAGGGGGAATTAAACCCAGCAGCAGTAAACCCGCTAAACCAAGGGCTTCTCTGACTTTCGATCAAATTAGCGATCGCCAAATTGCTCGGTGGGAATCCGGTTATGGCGAGTTAGATCGGGTACTTGGTGGCGGTGTTGTCCCTGGTTCGATGGTTCTCATCGGTGGTGATCCCGGTATTGGTAAATCTACTCTCTTACTCCAAGTTTCTAACGAATTATCCCAAAGATACCGTATTCTCTACGTTACTGGTGAGGAATCAGGACAACAGGTAAAATTACGCGCTTCTCGTTTGGGAATGTCTAAACCGATCAATGTTGTCATTGAAGAAAATGCGGAAAATAAAGAAGAAGTTAAAAATACTGATAAAGTACAGGAAAATACAGAAGAAACTATAGAACATCATACCATTGGTTCTGATTTATATGTCTTACCAGAAACGGATTTAGAGGAAATTTTGCGGGAAATTGATTCTCTCAAACCTAATCTAGCTGTGATTGATAGTATACAAACTGTATTCTTCCCAGCTTTGACATCTGCACCTGGTTCAGTAGCGCAGGTGCGGGAATGTACCGCCGCTTTAATGAAGGTGGCAAAACATGAAGATATTACAATGTTAATTGTTGGTCATGTCACGAAAGAAGGAACTATAGCTGGACCGAGGGTTTTAGAACATTTAGTAGATACGGTTTTGTATTTTGAAGGCGATCGCTTTGCTTCCCACAGATTATTAAGAACTGTTAAAAATCGTTTCGGAGCTACCCATGAAATTGGTATATTTGAAATGGTATCTAATGGATTAAGGGAAGTACCCAATCCTTCAGAATTATTTCTGGGAAACCGCGACGACCCCGCACCGGGTACAGCTATTGTAGTAGCTTGTGAAGGAACAAGACCGATAGTAGTAGAATTGCAAGCTTTGGTAAGTCCTACCAGTTACCCTTCACCCCGTCGAGCAGGTACAGGGATAGATTATAACCGCTTAGTGCAGATTTTGGCAGTATTAGAAAAACGGGTAGGGATACCGATGTCAAAATTAGATTCCTACGTTGCATCTGCGGGGGGTTTGAATGTAGAAGAACCTGCGGTAGACTTAGGGATTGCGATCGCCATTGTCGCCAGTTTTCGAGATAGAATAGTTGATCCCGAAACAGTATTAATAGGGGAAGTAGGTTTAGGGGGACAAGTGCGATCGGTGTCCCAAATGGAACTGAGATTAAAAGAAGCAGCAAAATTAGGGTTTAAACGAGCGATAATACCCAAAGGTCAAAAGTTTCCTGATTTAAACATAGAAATTTTACAAGTTTCTAAAGTCATAGATGCGATTATTGCCGCTATTCCTCATCAATCTTTGGAAGATATTGATTTAGAAACAGATGAAAAAGATGAGAATGAATAAAAAAACATAATCACTCCCCATCTGCGTTTAACTTTTATTAAACTAACCGCAGAGACGCAGAGGACGCAGAGAAATAAAGTCAAGAAGAAGATCCCCGACCAGGGGAAACGCATCTAAATCTTATTGACAAAATACCGTTTTAATGTATAGACCAATAAATCCCTATTTATCGTTTGATTGATTTTTTCAGGATCATGGTGATGGACTAAAATATTGTCAATAAGTGGTCGTTAATGCGAATATTTTGGTCGTTATTGAGATTGAATCGCCCTTATTGATAAGATGCGTTTCCCCTGGATCCCCGACTTCTTAAAAAACTCCGGGATCTGACTTTTGATACTGTCACCTGTCACCTGTCAAGAACTAATTTTAAAACTTGATCCCATTCTGGCATTTTTAACCCAAAAGTATCAGACAATTTTTGATTATCCAATAAAGAAAAAGCTGGTCTACTCGCAGGGGTAGGATATTCTGGGGTAGTAATAGCAATTAACCGTTTTAATTTACGTTCATTATTGGGAAAATCATCTTTTAAAATTGCCTTCGCAAAACCATACCAGCTAGTTTTACCACTAGGAGATAAATTATATATTCCTCCTTTATGAGTAAAAAAATCAGTTAGGTTATTTTGACCTTGAGTAATAACTTGCGCTGTAATTTCTGCAATCATTCTACTCCAAGTCGGAGCGCCAATTTGATCATCAACTACTTTAATTTCTTCTCTTTCTTTTGCTAATCTTTGCATCGTTAATAAGAAGTTTTTACCACGCAAACCATAAACCCAGCTAGTACGGAAAATAATATGATTAACACCCACAGATGTAATTGCTTCCTCACCCGCTAACTTAGTTTTACCATAGACATTTTGGGGATTTTTGAGTTCATCTTCTTGATAAGAAAGACTGTTATTACCATCAAAAACATAATCAGTAGAATAGTGAATTATAGCTGACCCCAAACGTTTAGCTTCTTCAGCTATAATACCAGGTGCAACACCATTAATCGACATTGCTAAATCCGGTTCTGATTCTGCTTTATCCACCGCAGTATAAGCAGCAGGATTGACAATTAAATCTGGTTTTATATCCCTAATTGTAGCACTAATTGTATCTGGTTGTGCTAAATCTAATTGATTTCTTCCCACAGAAATCACATCACCCATAGTCATTAAAGTACGTTGTAATTCCCAACCTACCTGGCCAGAAACACCCGTTAATAAAATTTTCATTGATAAACCTCCGCTTCTAAAAATAACTTACCTACTTTATCCTTTGCAGACACAATTGGTTCATCTTTTTCTATCGGCCAAGAAATCGCTAAATCTGGATCATTCCATAAAATAGTGCGGTCATATTCTGGTGCATAATAATCAGTGGTTTTATACAGAAAATCTGCATATTCAGATAACACTAAAAAACCATGAGCAAAACCCGGTGGTATCCACAATTGATGTTTATTTTCTGCTGATAAATGCACACCCACCCATTGTCCAAAAGTAGTAGAACTTTTTCGCAAATCAACAGTAACATCAAAAACTTCACCAACTACAACCCTGACTAATTTTCCTTGTGGTTGCTGAATTTGATAATGCAAACCTCGCAACACATTTTTACGAGAGCGAGAGTGATTATCTTGGACAAAATGATGTAATATTCCGGTTTTGTCTAAAAAAATTCTTTCATTAAAACTTTCATAAAAAAACCCCCTTTCATCTCCAAAAACTTTAGGTTCAATTAATAAGACATCAGGAATTTCTGTGTTTATAATCTTCATCAAATCATCCTCTTGTGTATTTCAAACCTTATATCCTTATTAACTAACTCTAGATCATAGCTGATTACTGATTACTGATAGCTGAATACTGAGGTTTTCTCAATTAAAAGTAATTTCATCTTCTAAAATTCGTCTTAAATAAAGACCATAACTACTTTTACCCATAGATTCAACCAAATAACTAAGTTGTTGAGTATCAATATAACCTTGATAATAGGCAATTTCTTCAATACAAGCTATTTTCAATCCCTGTCTTTGTTCTAAAGTTTGGATAAAATTACTAGCTTGATGTAAAGATTCATGTGTACCTGTATCTAACCAAGCATATCCTCTTCCTAAAATTTCTACCTTTAATTGATCTTGCTTTAAATAAGCTAAATTCACATCAGTAATTTCTAGCTCACCCCGTGTAGAAGGTTTCAAATTAGCAGCAATTTCTGTAACTTGGGAATCATAAAAATAAATTCCCGGTACTGCATATTTTGATTTAGGAACTTTTGGTTTTTCCTCAATACTAATTGCTTTACCCATATTATCAAATTCAATCACACCATAACTTTCCGGGTTAGTGACTTTATAACCAAAAACTAAACCTCCATTTTGCAATTGAGCAGCACGGGTTAAAACTTCTGTGAAACCATGACCATAAAAAATATTATCTCCCAAAATTAAACACACTGAATCATTTTTGATAAAATCTTTCCCCAAAATAAAAGCTTGTGCTAAACCTTCTGGTTTTGGTTGTTCCACATAACTAAACTTTAAACCCCATTGACTACCATCTTTTAGTAATTTTTGAAAAAGAGGTAAATCTGTGGGTGTGGAAATAATTAAAATTTCTCTAATTCCAGCTAACATCAACACCGATAAAGGATAATAAATCATCGGTTTGTCATAAACCGACATTAATTGTTTACTGACAACTTGAGTTAAGGGATAAAGTCTTGTACCAGAACCACCTGCGAGAATAATACCCTTCATTTTATCTTCCTTATACAGCGAATTAATTATTACTAAATAAATCCAGGACTTACGCAAAATAAAACGGAAGTAGGGGTAATTCATGAATTACCCCTACTCCTTTAACGACTTTCGTAATTTTTCTGAATCCAGTTTTTATATTCTCCTGTAAAAATAGATTCTATCCAAGCTGAATTGTCAAGATACCATTGCACAGTTTTCAATAAACCACTATCAAAATTTTCCTTGGGTTGCCAACCTAATTCTTTTGTGATTTTACTACAATCAATTGCATAGCGGCGATCATGTCCAGGACGATCTTTAATAAAGGTAATTAATGAAGAATATTGAAAATTATCTTTCGGCGCTAACTTCTCTAAAATCTCACAAATTTTATTCACAACTACTAAGTTAGTTTGTTCATTTAATCCACCCACGTTATAACTTTCACCGATTTTACCTTCTTTTAAAACCAAATAAATAGCATCACAGTGATCACCTACATATAACCAATCTCTCACATTTTGACCATCACCATAAATAGGTAAAGGTTTCTTATTTAAAGCATTAAGTATCATCAAAGGAATCAGTTTTTCAGGAAACTGTAACGGTCCATAATTATTAGAACAATTAGTAGTTAAAGTAGGTAAATTATAGGTGTGATAGTAGGATCTAACTAAATGATCTGCACTAGCTTTAGAAGCTGCATAAGGACTATTTGGTGCATAAGGTGTATCTTCTCGAAAAGCTGGATCATCTGGATTTAAAGAACCATAAACTTCATCGGTAGATATATGCAAAAATCGGAATTTTTCTTGTTTTTCTGATTTTAAGTTTTGCCAATAAACTTTACTTGCTTCTAATAAATGGAATGTTCCCATTACGTTAGTTTGAATAAAATTAATGGGAGTGATAATTGAACGATCTACATGAGTTTCCGCAGCAAAGTTGATTACTGCATCTGGTTGATATTTTTCTAACAAATAACTGACTAATTCAAAGTTACCAATATCTCCTTGAATAAAAGCATAATTGGGATCATCTTGTAATTCAGCTAAATTTTGTAGATTACTAGCATAAGTCAGTTTATCTAAATTAATGATATTAGCCCATTGATTTTTTCTAGCTTGGAGAACAAAGTTAGCTCCTATAAATCCTGCGCCACCTGTAACTAATAAAGTTGGCAGATCATTTTTTTGGAAGTTTGACATATCAACAGATTTTTCCTATTTGTTATTGTTTGATTTTTAGTGGAAATGTGGTAATTTTAACTGTTGTAATGTTACGGCTAATCATCAGATTACAGCTATTTTCAGGTAAATAAACCACATTTTGATTTAAGTTTCGCGTCAACAATGTAGGGGCGAAGCATTCGGACAATTAATTATCGGTTTTTACCTAAGACTATCATCCAAATACTTCGCCCTTACTGTGGTCTAAAGACATGAAAACTGCTGTAAAAACCAAAAATATGAGCTACATAAAAACCTAAAACCTTACACCCATTTGCAAAAGATACTTTTTGAAGTAAATCGTGTATTTGGTATCTACCTCACTATTTATTACAATAAAAATGTTCATATACTTATTAGACAACACATATTTGTCAAAATATATACTAGTTTTTTACATGACCCCTTGATTAAGTACAGACATTATACAGAAATTGTACTCAAGAAGGAGATAATTAAGCAATATATTAAACTAAAGAAGAGAAAGACTTAATATTGAGTATAAAAATTAACTAATAATGAATAAATTAAAACCTCGAAAACAAGCTAATCTATGGTTGGAAAAGTTAATGGCGATCGCAGCCAGTGTTAACTTAGGGTTAGTAGTGTTTGATTTGAGTTACGTGCCTTGGCGGGATTTTTACTTGCGAAGAGTTCCCCAAATCACCCAGATTTATGACCCGATTAAAGGTATTGAACCCCATCGAGACACGAAAAATTATCTAGAAACAGTAGCTGCTTTAGAAGCACAAGTTAGCCAAACCGGATTAAACTCCCCTCAAGTAAAAACCAAGTTAGCAGAAATCAGCCGTTTGAGCAACGAGATAATTGATAGTAATCCCTTTGCAAGTGCGGGTAAAAGTGGAACTCTGGAAAAAATTAAAAATC
Source organism: Sphaerospermopsis sp. LEGE 08334 (assembly GCF_015207205.1). NCBI lineage: Bacteria > Bacillati > Cyanobacteriota > Cyanophyceae > Nostocales > Aphanizomenonaceae > Sphaerospermopsis > Sphaerospermopsis sp. LEGE 08334. The sequence goes on from NZ_JADEXH010000002.1 coordinate 39,769, forward strand.
GGATGCGGGAACACATCGGCCAAGAATCAGCAAAACGCGCCTTTGATACTTTTTGGAGTGCAGAAAATTTATCTAAACGGGGTTGGATACAAGAAATTAATTTTTTTAACCAGCAAATTCGTCCTGGGATTGCTGCTAACTATTACCGCAAAATAGGCGAAAATGGCGAATTTATAGATGATTTTTGGTTAATTGATTTACCGTTTGTCGTGATCTTTGGCTTAGAATTGCTATTACGTACTTTTTATATAAAACGTCAAAATCGCCATTTAAGCTGGTTAGAAGCGATTTTATGGCGTTGGTATGACCTATTGTTAGTAATTCCCTTTTGGCGTTGGTTGCGAGTTTTACCAGTATTAGTTCGTCTAGATCAAGCCGGGTTAATTGATCTACATTTAGTGAGAAGGCAAATTCACCAAGGTATAGTAGCCAATTTTGCCGAAGAAATCACAGAAATTGTAGTAGTGCGGGTAATTAACCAAATGCAGGTTTCAATACAGCGCGGTGATATTACCAGGTGGTTATTACAACCGGAAAAAGAGCGTGCCTACATTGATATTAATAATATTAACGAAGTAGAAGCACTTTCAGGACTGTTAATACAAACCATCGTTAATCAAGTCTTACCAAAAATCCAACCAGAAATGAATGCCATTTTGCGGCACAATATCGAACTTGCTTTTGGGCAAGTACCTGTTTATCGTAACCTGCTCATGCTGCCAGGAGTAGGACAGGCACAAAATCAGCTAAGTGAAAAATTGGCCAATCAAATCACCACAAACTTATATCTTGCCTTGGTTAGCGCCTTTAAAGATCCAGTTGCAGCCCAACTTTCTAGTCAGTTAGTGGAAAAATTTACTACGGTTTTAGGGGGAGAAATTCAGGAAAAGCACGTAATTTTAGAAATTCAAAGTTTGCTCAATGACTTTTTAGAAGAAGTAAAAATTAATTATGTTCAACGTCTATCCCAAGAAGATATTGAGCAAATTATCGAGCAAACAAGAAGGATGCGATCGCAAGCTACTGTTCCCACAGTTATTGATAAAAGATTTAGAATGTAGAAGTGTATAGGTGTATAGGTTTATGGGTGTATGGGTGTATAGGTAAATTAATAACCCAATCACCAATCACCAGTCACCAATCACTAATGACTAACGAAAAAAATACGCTACACTCATGTTAGGGGCGAACCAATACAGGTTCGTCACAAGACTTCTTGGAAGATATCCCTATCGCCGGAAGTGGGTAGAAGCCCACTTTTTTTATTGAATTTTCCCATGACTCATCCTTTAGTTCCACAAATTATTGAATTGGCGAAACCAGTAGCAGAAGAACTGGGTTTGGAAGTAGTTGGCATAGTTTTTCATACCAACCAACGTCCACCAGTTTTGCGGGTAGATATCCGTAACCCTCAACAGGACACTGGTTTAGACGATTGCGAACGAATGAGCCGTGCTTTAGAAGCCTCCTTAGACGCGACAGAGATGATTCCAGATGCTTACGTATTGGAAGTCTCCAGTCCTGGAATTTCCCGACAATTGAACACAGACAGGGAGTTTATTTCCTTTAAAGGATTTCCCGTGGTGATCTCCACTTCTGAACCCTACGAAGGAAAACAAGAGTGGATTGGTAACTTGATGCGCCGGGATGAAACAAAAATTTACTTAAACCAAAAAGGTCGTGTAGTACAGATACCCCGTTCCCTCGTTACCAGCGTGCAACTCGATGAGGGCAGTTAACTAAAATTGAGATTTTAGATGCAGGGTTTTAGATTCAGGGTTTTAGATAAAAATCTAAAATCCCAGATTTAAAATACAAAAAATTGCTGGTTGCTGACATAAAAATTTAAAAATTAAGGAGATGTTGCTTATGTCAATGGTTACTTTACCGGGATTAAAAGATTTAATTGAAAGCATTAGCCGCGAGCGAAATTTACCACGTTTAGCAGTGCAATCATCTATTAGAGAAGCATTACTTAAAGGTTACGAACGTTATCGCCGCGCCCAAAATTTAGAGCGCCGACAATTTGATGAAAATTATTTTGATAATTTTGAAGTAGAACTTGATATTGAAGGAGAAGGATTTCGAGTTCTTTCTACCAAAACAATAGTCGAAGAAGTGACTAATTCAGATCATCAAATTTCCTTAGATGAAGTACAACAAGTTGCGCCAGAAGCCCAATCAGGTGATTCTGTGGTCTTAGATGTCACCCCAGATCAAGGAGAATTTGGACGCATGGCAGCCATGCAAACTAAACAAGTGCTGGCACAGAAATTGCGGGATCAACAACGTCAAATGGTGCAAGAAGAATTTCAAGATTTAGAAAGTACCGTTTTACAAGCGAGAGTTTTAAGATTTGAAAGACAATCAGTAATTTTGGCAGTTAGCAGCGGTTTTGGTCAGCCCGAAGTAGAAGCAGAATTACCAAAAAGGGAACAACTACCCAATGATACATACCGTTCCAATACCACCTTTAAGGTATATCTAAAAAAAGTTTCCCAAGGACAACAAAGGGGTCCACAGTTACTAGTATCTCGTGCTGATGCTGGGTTAGTAGTTTATTTATTTGCCAACGAAGTCCCAGAAATTGAAGACGAAGTAGTGCGAATAGTGGCAGTAGCTAGAGAAGCAAATCCTCCTTCCCGTTATGTCGGTCCACGGACTAAAATAGCAGTAGATACCCTGGATCGAGATGTAGACCCAGTTGGAGCTTGTATTGGCGCGAGGGGATCACGAATTCAAGTAGTAGTCAATGAATTGCGGGGTGAAAAAATAGATGTAATTCGCTGGTCTCCAGATCCAGCAACTTACATTGCCAACGCCTTGAGTCCTGCCAGAGTTGATGAAGTGCGCTTAATGGACCCCGAAAGTCGGCAAACCCACGTTTTAGTAGCAGAAGATCAACTGAGTTTAGCTATTGGGAAAGAAGGACAAAACGTGAGATTAGCAGCCAGACTGACAGGCTGGAAAATTGACATTAAAGATCAAGCTAAATATGACTATGCCGCAGAAGATGCGAAATTTGCAGCTGTGAGAGCAAACTATCAGGCAGAAAATGATGAAACCGAGATGGAACAACTAGAAGATGAATATCAGGACAAATTAGAATTAGAGAATGATAATTTTGAAACTAACGAGGAAGAGACAGATTAATTCTCAAATGTTTTTTGACAATAGTCTGTTCACTATCAACAGTTCACGGTAAACTAGAAGACATTTAGCAAGTGTGAAAATTAACAAAAACAAACCTGAGGTAAGTATCTGAAGCAAGTAAAAACTGCTCACCAGACTGAACAAAAACCCGATGAAACCAAACTATCGGCGTTGTATTAGTTGTCGCCGGGTAGGACAAAAACAAGAGTTTTGGCGGATTGTCCGCGTCTTTCCATCTAGGAAGGTACAATTAGATCAGGGCATGGGGCGTTCTGCCTATATTTGCCCGCAAGCTGACTGCCTACAAGCAGCACAGAAAAAAAATAGATTAGGGCGATCGCTACATGGAACAGTGCCAGAAACACTGTATCAAACATTGTGGCAGCGACTTAGTGAACGCAATCCCCCAAATCAAATTTAATTAAACTAAATATTCTGGTTTGCCCAAGGTAGTCTACTGCCTGATTTCCGGCCAGATCAAAGGTTTAAATACCAGAGAGGCTGTGTCAGACAAAGTTTAAAAGCTAGTTAGTGTTTTCCTAAAAAAAGCTAACAAATGCTCACATTTGATCAAGATTTATGTCTACTCATGGACAAAAAAACTTGAGAATTGAGAATACTAAAAATCCTGTCGCCTGAGAGTCAGCAGACAGGGCAGACAAGAAAATGCTATTATTGATAGGTATTTTAGGTGAGAACCAAGCCTAAATACTTAATAGTAGGGTGAGATAGACCCAATCTGAAAGCCTGTGGACTAGATAGTGCCGACACTTCTAGGAGTTCAGTGAGAGTAGTCGAACTGAGGAAGCAGGAAGGAAAAGCATCAAAGCTTGTTAGCATTAGTTAGCTTTTTTGTATCGGATTAGTGCCAAAATAGTAAATGGGTGTAAAAGGCAAGTGGCTCTCTAAAAATGGAGAGAGACGAAGCAATACTCCCAACAAGTTTTACTCGATTGTGTTGTGGAAGACTCAGAATCAGCAAAACAAAAACCTAAAAAATGGCAACCTGGTAGCGTTAAAGCGCAGTTCGGCATCAAGGATGCCCAAAAAAATTTTTTATTGAGAAAAATTTTATGGGGTCCAGTCAACCATCATTCCCGGTGGGGATGCCAGTATTAAACCGAAACATCTCTCTTTCCTAATTATTGGAGGCACCGGCAACATCACCAAGGGCAACCTAAAAAACAGTGATCAAAGGATGGAGATGTCGCAAACCAGGCAACCATCCGTTAAAACTGTAAATTAAAGGGGAAAGAGTGGATGAACAACGGCAAAGTTAGAATCTACGAATTATCAAAGGAATTGAATTTGGATAACAAAGAGCTATTAGCAATTTGCGACCAGCTCAACATCGCGGTCAAAAGCCATAGCAGCACGATTTCAGAAACAGAGGCAGAACAAATTCGACAGGCTGCGGAAAAACTCCCAGCCACGAGTGTCATGCCCAAAAAGGAATTAGGTACAAACAGCCATAAACCAAATTCACAAAAAACTGGCTCCCGAAACCGACCTGCTGCACCCCATAAACAACAAATTTTGGAAATTCGCAAACCCAAAATCTTGAGAAACACTACCTCCAACGCCTCAGAAGCGTCAGTTGCTACCAATAGCCAAGTTGCTTCGTCTGATAGTGTACATGGCGAAGTTACAGCTAATTCTCCATCACCTCCACGGCCTTTCGCTACACCAGTCTCACCCATGAAACCGACGGCACCAACTCGACCTGTACCCCGGAATCAATCTGAGACACCACAGAAACCTGTGGCAGAAACAGATCATAAACCCAATGTCCAAGCAGTCCCAGAAAAAATAAAAGCGGAAAAACCGGAAAAACCAGAAAAACCGTCTGGTCATCGACCCAAACCGGAAAAACCCCAAAAACCGCAACTGGTTGCTCCACCAGCAAGGCCTGTGGAAGAAAAAGCCTCTGCCACAGAACAGCTATCTCCTGCGGAAAAACCAATTCTCAAACGCGATCGTCAGCAACGGCGTGAAGAAGAAAGAGAACACTCAAAACCCAGGGGCAACAAAGGAACAGCAGAGCAGACACCACAAAAACAGGGTCGATCAACTCCATCACCTGTGAAACCAGAACACAGGGGAAGTAAATCTGCACCCACACCATCAACTGATGTGCAACGACCCAGCAGGCCAACACGTCCTGCTGAACCTGTAGCCGCCATGCCTGTAGCCACTCCACCCAAACCAATGTCAGGAGGAGGTAAAAAAGAGGCATTGGTGGAAGAGCCGATCGCACCAGCTTTGCTGGATTTGAAACGGCCAACACCACCACGCCTATCTAAAGGTGGGAAGAAGTGGCAAGAAGAAGAAATAATTGACGAAATCAAAGAGAAAGCCAAGGTTGGACCTAAAGGCAAGCGAGTTAAACCCATCCTCGATGATGATTTTGAAGAAGAGGACTTACTGGATGAAGAAGGTCTGGAAATTCCAGCCGCAGTCCAAGTCAGCCTGTCTATAGCTCGTCCACCCAAGCCCAAGGCTGCTCGACCTGCACAGCAACCAACGTTGGCAGTGTCTGCACCCACCAAAAATAAAAAGTCTGGTTCCCAACGCGACCAAAATCGCCGTCAGCAGGAAGTAGAAGTTAAGCGTGAGCGTCCAGAAAAACTGGTTGTCACAGGACCAATGACAGTACAAGAGTTGGCTGATGCTTTGGTGATTGCCGATACAGAGATTGTGAAAATCCTGTTTATGAAAGGCATGGCGGTAAGTATCACCCAAAATCTGGATATTCCCACCATTACCCTAGTATCTAAAGAACTAGAGGTAGAAGTGGAAACGGCTGAACCAGAAGCAGAAGCCCGCAAAGTCACAGAAATGATTGACATTGAGGATCTGGAGCATCTGATTCGTCGTCCTCCCGTGGTGACAATTATGGGTCACGTAGACCACGGTAAAACTACTCTACTGGACTCCATCCGCAAAACTAAAGTGGCGGCGGGTGAAGCAGGTGGTATTACCCAGCATATCGGCGCATACCATGTTGATGTAGAACATGATGGTAAGCAACAACAGATTGTCTTCCTAGATACTCCTGGTCACGAAGCTTTCACAGCAATGCGGGCTAGAGGTGCGCGGGTGACAGATATTGCGATTTTGGTTGTAGCCGCAGATGACGGTGTACGTCCGCAAACAGTGGAAGCGATTAGCCATGCTCAAGCGGCAGGTGTACCGATTGTTGTCGCTATTAACAAGATTGACAAAGAAGGCGCACAACCAGAGCGGGTTAAACAAGAACTGACCAATTATGGTTTAACCGCAGAAGACTGGGGTGGTGAGACAATTATGGTTCCTGTGAGTGCGATCAGGGGCGAAAACCTGGATACACTCCTAGAAATGGTTCTCTTGGTGGCAGAAGTTGGAGAACTTTCCGCTAACCCCAATCGTGTGGCTAAGGGAACAGTCATAGAAGCTCACTTAGATAAAGCTAAGGGTGCGGTTGCTACCTTGTTGATTCAAAACGGTACTCTCCAAGTGGGAGATATGCTAGTTGCGGGATCGGCATTTGGTAAAGTCCGGGCAATGGTAGATGATCGAGGTAAGCGTGTAGAAGCTGCTACTCCCTCCTGTGCGGTTGAGGTACTAGGTTTAAGCGATGTACCGGCAGCAGGTGATGAGTTTGAAGTGTTCGAGAATGAAAAACAAGCACGAGCGATCGCTGCTGATCGAGCCGACAAACAACGTCAATCTCGTTTGTTACAAGGACGAGTTACCCTCACAACCTTATCGGCTCAAGCTCAAGAAGGCGAGTTGAAAGAACTCAACTTGATCCTCAAAGGCGATGTCCAAGGTTCTGTAGAAGCTATTATTGGCTCTCTCAAGCAAATACCTCAAAACGAAGTACAAATTCGGATGTTGTTGGCTACTGCTGGAGAAATTACAGAAACAGATATCGACTTAGCTGCGGCTAGTAACGCTGTCATCATTGGTTTCAACACTACCTACGCTAGTGGTGCTAGACAAGCTGCCGATGAAGCAGGTGTGGATGTGCGGGAATACAACATCATCTACAAACTGCTAGAAGATATCCAAGGAGCTTTGGAAGGTCTGCTAGAACCAGAGTTAGTAGAAGAACCTTTAGGACAAACAGAAGTCCGTGCTGTCTTCCCAGTCGGTCGTGGCGCAGTTGCTGGTTGTTATGTACAATCTGGAAAACTGGTTCGTAACTGTAAAGTGCGAGTTCGTCGCGGCAGTAAGGTGATCTACGAAGGTATTCTTGATTCCCTCAAACGGATGAAAGAAGATGTGCGCGAGGTCAACTCTGGTTATGAATGTGGTATTGGTATTGATAAGTTCCATGACTGGGCTGAAAATGATATCATCGAAGCTTACCAAATGGTAACTAAACGCCGTACCCTGACTTTAACTAAGTAGTCTTGAGTACCAACTGTTGAGTGCTGAGTTAATTGATGAGTGTTGAATGGACATAGTTTTTAGTTCAACATTCAAAACTGAATTCTCAGCACTCACTTAGCAGGTGACACAGACAAGAACAGGACAAAAAATAAAAATTAACCACGAAGACACGAAGACACGAAGGGAAGTAAAAAAAGAAAGAAAGCTTTGCAATAATCGAAAACCTGCTATTTAATTTAAAAAAGTTATTTGGAAAAATTTTACCGAAAATATCCTTAGTTTTAGTGATCAATCACACAGAATTTGTTGCTGTGTAACCGTTATCTTGAGAAAAGATTAAATAAGATTGCAAAATTTTCGGGGTAGGTATGGATCACCTCTTGCCCCATTTAAAAAATGTTAGATTTAGCTTATTTGGTTTCTTTGTTGTCGTTTTAGGCAAAACAATAATCCATTTCAAGTCTAAAATCTAAAATTGTTTGACTCTAAAATTGAAAAACGAGGAATGAGGAACTATGGCTCAAATTTCAGCTTCTATCACCGGCCAGCTTTCTCGTGATGCTCACATTTGGCAAAACCTGAAGTATGCCATTTCTGCTAGTTCCGGTTTCCAACGCTGGCAACTAGAAAGTAATGCTCAATTAAAGGGTTTGCGCCTAGAACAGCAAGTACAACGGTATTTACGAGAAACTTTAGAAACTTTAGCTTATTAAGAAAACAACATTTTTCACAATAACCAGGTATAAAAGGAGTCAGGAGTCAGGAGTGATTGATTTTGGATTTTGGATTTTGGATTGTTTTTGTCAACTCTAATCTAAAATCTAAAATCTAAAATTTTCCTCCCTATTCCCTCTTACATTGTCACCTGTCACCTGTCACCTGTCACCTGCTATAAACTACAAAGTGTAGGTGAAATCTTCCACCAGCATTCCTGGAACTAAACTACCACCTAATTGACGACTTTCATAAGTTCCCACTTCGGGAATAAATTCTTGAAATTTGGTTAAAGCAACTAAATTTTCTGATCCCCAACAACGGTAGAGACTTTCATCAAAACGGAGGTTTTCTATGGGGGCGACTATTTCTCCTTTTTCTACCCAAAAACAGGCATAACGAGTCATACCTGTAATTCTAGCAGTTTGGCGATCGCTCCAATTTAAATAATGCAAATTAGAAACATACAACCCACTATCTAAACTTGGTAAAATATCAGCAAAAGCTAAATTACCTGTTTTGATTTCTGGAGAACGTAAGGTTTCTGAACTATTAGCACCATTGGCAGGTTTATTATATTCCTTAGCTGTGCGAGAATTAACGAGACTATTTACCAAAACACCATTTTCTATTAAAGTTAATTCCTCTGGTGATATTTCTCCTAAATCATTAAATCTGGGAACTAAACCAGATGTGAAATTTTCTGTTAACACAAACTTAGATGAAAGTTGTTTTTCTTGACGTGATAACGCAGCTAAAGCACTATTTCCCTGTTGGATAGCAGCTTCACTAATAGCACCCCAAGAAAGCATCCCCAATAATTCCGCTACCGCAGCAGGAGCAAAATAGGTTTTATAATTTCCTCTGGGCAATTCTTTGGGTTCAAGAGATAATAAAGCTAATTGTTTTTTACCATCATTTATCTTATCTACATAAGCAGATTCATCCCATTCACTACCAGCAAAAGTTCCCTTGACTGCTTTTCCTGATGCCAAAATCAAGGAATAATCTAAATTAAAAGAATCAGTTGCAAACCAGTGTTTTTGTCCGCTGGAATCACCATAACCTCTAATAATCACTCCCCCAGCATAAATACCAGTGAAATCTAAATCAGCGACAGATTCTAAAATACTATTAACAACATTTTCTGGTGCTAATAATTTACCTGTATGTACTTCTCTGCTAAGATTATTTCCTGTAGGTAAAACCAAATAAGGATCGACTGGTAATAGATGTAATTCTTCTCGTAAATCTTGTAAAGCTTGGTATGCTGTTTGCCAATCTATATCCCAGTTTCCAGTAAAAGGAAATTTACAGAAACTACTGCGCTGATTTTCCATTAAAGTTAGGGTAATTGAACCATCAGCAACCAGTCCTGTTTGTCTAACTTTAGCATGATTAAAGCGGGTAAATTGACTTCTTTCGCTGTTCAGTCTAATGGTAAAATGTTCACTATCTGCTTTTTTTGCAAGCAGCATTTCTATCAGTTGATTGAAATTGTTTTCTAAAATTGATAATTCTTCAATTTGCATTTTCATTTTTTTAATAGTCGCTTTAAATGTTCTCATGATCAATATTTAATTCTCGCAATTTTGCCGCTAAACTTGATATCATCATTTAGCAGTCTTCAGATCCCCGACTTATCTGATTAAATAATCATTTATTAACATGATTGACGTAAGAAGTCGGGGATCTTATTTCGTCGCTTTCTAACCACCACCAAAAACTTCTACATTTGCAAATACACAAACCGGTGAACCATGTCCTACCCAAATAGTTTGATTTGGTTCTCCCTTACCGCAAAATGGAGTACCGTACATTTGCCAATTTGCATCATTACCAACCTTAATTAAACTGTGCCAAAATTCTGGTGTGGTAGCTCTATAATTAGGATTTCGCAGGGTTTTTGTAAGTTTACCGTTTTCAATTAACTTTGCATATTCACAACCAAATTGAAATTTATGTCTTCGATCATCAATTGACCAAGAACGGTTAGACTCCATGTAAATACCATGTTCTATATCCGCAATCATTTCTGGAAAATTGGCGTTTCCTGGTTCTAAATTTGGCTCTAAATTTAAGTTAGCCATTCTATCAATTGGTGGTCGATTCCAAGAAGAAGCACGCGCACAAGCTACCCCTGGTAAACCAGAACGATATTGACTTTCTAAACTGCCTAAACCTCTTTGTAAAATGCCATCTTTAATGATATATTCTCTGGTGGCTTTTGTACCAGTATCATCAAAACTATAACTGGCAAATTCACCTTCAACGGTAGGATCAAAGGTGATATTCATTAAAGGTGAACCATATTGTAATTTACCGAAATCTTCGGGTTTCACAAAACTACCACCTGCGTAGTTTCTTTCATCTCCTAAAATGCGGTCAATTTCTAAAGGATGTCCTACACTTTCATGAATTTGTAGCATCATTTGATCTGGTGCTAAAACTAAATTAGTGCGAGTATTGGGACATTCTTGGGCTGTTAATAATTCTAATCCTTCTTCGGCAATTTGTTGGACTCGATGCCATAAATGATCTTGTTTTAATACTTCCCATCCACCTTGATAACAATTAGCGTGCATTCCGTTATTACTACGTTGTTGCACAACATTACCATCTTGAGCAATTACACCAAAATGATTGCCTAAAGAAATGATTTTTTGATAAACTTCTGAACCGTTACTACTAACAAACCAAGTCTCTTTTTCAGATGTGTTGATATTGGCTACGGTTTGAACTATTTTATCACTGATTTTTAATCTGTGACAAATTCTAATTAATAAATCATTTATTTCCCCTGGACTAATAACATTTAATGGTTCAAAGAAAGGTGAGTTATATTCACCCACGACTTTGGGACGGGTATTTTGACTAAAGGGATATATCCAAAATTCACTTGCTGCAACTGCTTGTTTATAAGCTATTTCTGCTGTATTTTGCAATGATGATAATGTTAAGGAGTTGGTAGCAGCATAACCCAAAATACCATTAACCATCACTTCTATCATTGCTCCCATTTTTAATGATTTACCGTTGCTTTGGGGTAAACCATCTCTGACAAAATGGGTTCTGGTTGTTTCTTTGACTGCGCGGATACCGATCCAATCAGCAGGAATGTTAAAATGTGATATGGCGGTTGTTAGTTCTGACCACATAGGATTAATTAAAGGTTAAAAAATTATTTTTTTATGTCACGCAGAGGCGCAGAGGGAAAGAGTTTTTGAGATATTGGTTAGTTGTGAAGGATTTTTAAAGAGAATGAACCACGAAGAACACGAAGGACACGAAGGAAGAAGAAAAGAATGGGGGTAATATTAGAATGAGAAAGGAGTAAGATTCAATCATCTTTTTTGTCTTTACCTCTGTGTCATCTGCGTCTCTGCGGTTCGTTTAAAAAATCATGTTCACAACTCAGATGACGATGCTTTGTTAATTTTTAATTTTTTCTTTGCCAGCGTGTACCTTCTTTGCTATCAATTAATTCAATACCTTGGGCTTTGAGTTCGTCTCTAATTCTATCAGATTCAGCAAAGTTTTTAGCTTTTCTCGCTTCTTGTCTGTTCTGAATTAATTCCTCAATTTCTGCATCACTTAAACCATCATTTTTTGTTGTTTCTGCTTCTGGTTCGGCGGTTAAACCTAAAACTTCTGCTAATGTTAATAAGGTTTGCCATTGTTTTAATAATTCATTGGCGGGAGTTGCGGTTTTTCCTTGATGAACAATGATATTTCCTTCTTTTCTGAGTTCTTTAGCTAATTCAAAAATAACCGCTAACCCACCAGGAAAGTTAAAATCATCATCAACTGCGTTGGTAAATTTCTCAACTTCATATTTATCAATGTTAGCTTTATTTAATTCCAGATTTTCCCAACCTAGTTGTTTACCATGTTGATAACCAAAAAGTAAACCTTCTTTAATAGTATGCCAGCCGTTTGTTGCTGCTAAAATTGCTTCATCGGTGAAATCAATGGGTTTACGATATTGTGCCATTAACACAAATAATCTTAATGCCATCGGTTCAACTCCACGATCTAATAAATCGCGGATTGTGGTAAAATTGCCTAATGATTTAGACATTTTTTCACCGTCTACTTTCACCATGCCATTGTGTAACCAATAGTTAGCTAAAGGTTTACCGGTGACTGCTTCAGATTGGGCAATTTCGTTTTCATGATGTGGGAAAATTAAGTCAGCACCACCAGCATGAATATCAATGGTATCACCCAGGCGATCGCGCACCATTGCAGAACATTCAATGTGCCATCCAGGGCGGCCTTTTCCCCAAGGTGACTCCCATGCAGGTTCGCTAGGTTTTGCAGCTTTCCACAAGGCAAAATCAAAGGGATCTTTCTTTTTCTGATATTCTGGATCTTCTACGTTGACTCTTTCGCTTGCACCTGCTTGTAAATCTTCTAATTTCCGTCCTGAAAGTTTACCGTATTGATCAAACTTTCGCACCGCATAATAAACGTCACCATCAGCAGGATAAGCAAAACCTTTTGTTTCTAAATCATGAATTAATCTTTGGATACCATTCATGGTATGCGTAGCACGGGGATATTCATCCGCTTCTTTTATCCCTAAACGTCCCATATCTTCAAAATATGCCTGGATATAGCGTTCTGATACCGCTTCCATTGTGGATTTTTCTTCCCGTGCACGGTTAAGAATTTTATCATCAATATCCGTAAAATTTTGGATATAACGCACATCATAACCAATAAATTGTAAATAGCGACGCACTACATCCCAGACAATACAAGCTCTAGCATGACCCAAATGGCAATAATCATAAACCGTCACACCGCAATAATACATTTTTACCTTACCAGGTTCGACGGTTTTAAATTCTTCTTGACGACGGGTGAGAGTATTGTAAATAGATAGGGTCATAATATAAGGGATAAGGCAATCTAACGATTAGCAATGATAGCGTAAGTGGTGAGTAACCGGATAGGTGAGTCAGATTAAGTTACAGATACAGTAAAAAGCGATCGCTCTTATCATCTATGATATCTAAATATAGTTCTCTAGTTGATTTCCAGTAATATCATGTAATATAGTTGTCAGAGTTAGGTAACTTATGATTCTAGCTTTACCCAGAACTAAACAAGTAAATTTTGCAGAGTTGGTGGAATTTAACCCAAGATCAAAATGATTCAACATTTCTGATTTAACTCTATGTCCAACTTCCGATATTGCAAATCTTCAAAAACCAATTATTTCTATTGAGAATTTCATTACTGTAAAATATCAATTTAAGCAATTTATAAATGAATGAGAAATGATAAAATAATGATCTCACAAACACTTCCAAAGTGAAAATTAACAATCACTGACATTTTTCAAGCTGGTATACAACCAGTAATGTCAACTAGCACAAATCAAGCTAACATTCAAAATAGACTAAAACCCTACTTCATAAATATGACATCAGCAGTTACTTCAGAATCTCACGCAATGGAAGCAACCAAACAAGGATTACCTGTTACCATTATTACTGGTTTTCTTGGCAGTGGTAAAACAACTTTACTCAATCATATTTTGACTAATCAGCAAGGTGTAAAAACTGCTGTTTTAGTTAACGAATTTGGCGAAATAGGTATTGATAATGAATTAGTTGTCTCCACCGAAGATAACATGGTGGAACTTAGTAATGGTTGTATTTGTTGCACCATTAATAATGACTTAGTTGATGCTGTTTACCAAGTTTTAGAAAGAGAAGAAAAGCTAGATTATCTAGTAGTTGAAACCACAGGTTTAGCAGATCCTTTACCTGTAGCAATGACATTTTTAGGATCTGAATTGCGAGATTTAACCCGATTAGATTCAATTGTCACTGTAGTAGATGCAGCAAATTATAGCTTGGATTTATTCAACTCTCAAGCTGCATTTAGTCAAATTACTTATGGTGATGTAATTCTGCTCAATAAAACCGATTTAGTGGATGAAGCTGCTTTAAATTCATTAGAAAAAAAGATTAATGATATTAAGGAAGGTGCGAAAATTATCAGAACTAAAAATTCTCAAGTTCCACTTCCTTTAATTCTCAGTGTTGGGTTATTTGAATCTGATAAATATTTTGATTCAGAAACCGATGAACATGATTATCATCATCACGATCATGATCATTCTACCTGCGAACATGAACATCACGACCATGATCATTCTACCTGTGGACATGACCATCACGACCATGATCATCACCACTCTGATCACTTAGAAAATGATGGTTTTACATCCATATCTTTTCAAAGTGATAAACCTTTCTCGATTAGAAAATTTCAATATTTCTTAGATAACCAACTACCCACAAATGTCTTCCGCGCTAAGGGTATTATGTGGTTTGAAGAAAGTCCTCAACGTCATATTTTCCACCTGTGCGGTAAACGCTTCACTATTGATGATGATCAGTGGAAAGGTAAAAAGAAAAATCAACTGGTTTTAATTGGTCAAAATTTGGATCAAGAGACTTTACTTCAGCAACTAGAAAATTGTCTTTGTCTTCCCTCTGTTAGTAAAGGTAAAGGTTTCGGGAAATAGAAAATTGGTGATTGGGAAATCAGGAAACAGATAACAGTTAAAGAATTTTTACCCCATTCCCCCATCACCCCACTTCGTGACTTCTGTAAGGGTTTAGCACTGCTAAACCCCTACCTTTATCATTATTCAAAAATCTGAAATATGCGCGTTATTGTTCAAAGAGTTAAATCATCCCAAGTCACTGTAAATGGGGAAATTATCGGTAAAATTGGTCGAGGTTTAAATTTACTTGTGGGTATTTCTCATACTGATACTGATGCGGAAATTGATTGGATGGTGCGTAAATGTTTAGAATTACGTTTATTTCCCGATGATGAAGGTAGTGATAAATGGCAAAAATCTGTACAAGAAATAAATGGGGAATTATTAGTAATTAGTCAGTTTACCCTTTATGGAGATTGTCGTAAAGGTCGTCGTCCTTCCTTTGATCGTTCTGCTACACCTACATTAGCAGTAGATTTATATAATTTCTTTGTATCAAAATTACAGAAAAGTGGTTTAAGGGTAGAAACTGGTAAATTTGGCGCGATGATGCAAGTTGCAATTGAAAATGATGGACCAGTTACTTTAATTTTGGAAAAAGAAGCTATTTAGCGACACCCACCCAAAATGAAAAACAGATTTAATCAAGATAGCCAAATCGCTGCTATATGATGAGAGAATATTGACCTAAAGATCATAAAAATTAAACAAACATTCATCATGGCAAAAATCCAATTTTCTAGAGGCATTGACGAACCAGTAGTTCCAGAAGTAAAGTTAACAAGATCACGTACTGGTGATAGTGGAACAGCAACATTTACTTTTGAAAATCCCCAAGCCTTCAGTGAAAATAGTACAGAAGAAATTACAGGGATGTATATGATTGACGAAGAGGGGGAAATTATCACCCGTGAAGTCAAGGGTAAATTTGTTAATGGTAGACCAGAAGCAGTAGAAGCTGTTTACCTGATGAAAAGTGTAGAAGAATGGGATCGTTTTATGCGGTTTATGAATCGGTACGCTGAAGAGAATGATTTAGGATTAAGTAAATCTTAAATTACTTAGTGGTGATTGGTGATTGGTAATTGGTGATTAGTGATTGGGTTATCAACACTCCACACTTCGCACTCCGCATCCTGCAACCCATCACCCGATTTAATTATATTGTTAAAATAGTAAATATAAGCAGTCAGCAGTTTATAGGAGTAATAATAATGACAGTTGCAACTGCTAAAAAAATGACTTTTGAAGAGTTTCTAGAATTTGATGGCGGTACAGATAATTTCTATGAATTGGAAAATGGGGAATTAATTGTTATGCCTTATGAAAGTGAGATAAATCGGCGAATAGCAATGTTTTTACTGGCTTATTTTCTCAAATTAGGTATTCCCTATTACCGCTTGAGTATGAAAACAGAAATAGCTGTAAATAGTCGGATGGTAGGGGTGCGAGTTCCTGATTTAGTGATATTTTCAGAAGAATTAGCAGAGGAAATGAAAGCAGCTAAACGTTCCCTAGTTTTAATGGACATGACACCCCCATTATTAGTAGTTGAAATAGTCAGTCCTAACCAAGAAAATCGGGATTATCGTTACAAGCGTTCAGAGTATGCAGCGCGGGGTATTGCTGAATATTGGATAGTTGATTCCATGCAAAAAAAGGTAACAGTTTTAGAGTGGGTAGAAGGTTTTTATGATGAGCATATTTTTACTGATGATATGGTGATTTCTTCACCTTTATTTGCTGATATTAAGTTAACTGTGGGTGAGGTTTTACAGGGATAAAAAATAAAAACTTCAGCATTAGCATTAGCAGCAGCAAAACTCACCCAATAATTCAAAAAAGACCTAAGTATTTATTTCTATATATAGATTATAAAAATATAACATTTCTTCTTCCTTTCTTCTTCCTTCCTTCTTCCTTTCCTCTTCCTTCGTGTGCTTCGTGCCTTCGTGGTTTATTCAATCGTGGTTTATTAAATCGGTATTATTCCGGTAGGAAGGGAGTAAACTATAGCAAAATTAATAATAGTAATTGCATTGTCTATATCCATATATGATCAAATCACATCCACATCCAGATACAGAAAATATCATAGTAAAATGTGCAGTTGTTACCGTCAGCGATACCCGCAACCCTGAAACAGATAAAAGTGGAAAATTAATACAGGATTTATTATTATCTGCTCATCATTTAATTGCAGATTATCAAATAATCAAAGATGAACCAAACCAAATCCAAGCATATATAGAAAGTATCAGTAAAAATCAGAATGTAGATGTTATTATTTTTAATGGTGGTACAGGAATAGCACCCAGAGATACTACCTATGATGCGATCGCCAACTTACTAGAAAAGACATTACCAGGATTTGGCGAAATATTCCGTTTTCTCAGTTATCAAGAAATCGGTTCTAGAGCGATCGCTTCTCGCGCTGTAGCTGGTATTTATAGAAATAAACTTATTTTTTCCCTACCTGGTTCTAGTAACGCTGTCCGTTTGGGAATTGAAAAGCTGATACTACCAGAAATCGTGCATCTGGTCAAACAAATGCAAACTGAATAAACAACCAATAAAAAACAAGATCCCCGACGGATCAAAAAATCGGGGATCTAGGCTGTGTTATTGATAATTTGTTAAAAATCTCAAAATTTCATGCTTGTTAAGCAGAAAGTAGCCAAAATCGCAGCAATGATATAAAACGCACCAACTACTTGTAATTCTGTCCAACCAGATAATTCTAAATGGTGGTGTAAAGGGGCCATTTTAAATAACCGTTTACCTTTCCCATCTGGTCCTTTGGTAGCTTTGTAATAACTGACTTGTGCCATTACAGACAGAGTTTCCACAAAGAAAATACCGCTGAGAATGAACAAGGCTACTAAACTATTAGTAAGCAGTGCTACAGCAGCCAACGCACCACCCAAAGCCAGAGAACCAGTATCACCCATAAAAACACGGGCTGGGTTGCGGTTATGGGCTAAAAAGCCTACACAACTACCACTCATAGCCGCACAGAATATCATCAAATCAGGCGAAGTGGGTGAAATCAAAGCGCCTAAAGCAAAAATGGCGATCGCCACCGTTCCCCCAGCTAACCCATCAATACCATCAGTTAAATTAGTAGCATTGCTTTCTGCAACCAGCGCAAAACCAGCCACAGGCCAGAAAAGTAAACCCAGAGGCAAAGATAAACCAACCCAAGGCAAGGCAATATTTGTTATACTAAAATCTCTGTTAAACATCATCCAGACACAGAAACCAGTTGCAAAAACAATCTGCAAAGCTAATTTCATCTTTGGAGATATACCTTTATTTGATTTTCGATGCAAAATTTGCCAATCGTCGATCCAGCCTATTAAGCCATAGCTGAGTGTTAACACAGAAACAGCAAGTACATCCTGAGCAAAATTAGACAAAATACAAGCAACTGTTACAGCTACAGGTATGAAAAAAATCCCCCCCATAGTTGGAGTACCAGCTTTTTTCAGATGCGCTTGCGGTCCATCTTCCCTAATTATTTGTCCTGTTTTCAAAGCTTGTAGCAACGGCACAACCCAAAAACCAGCAGCACCAGCGCCTACAGCACACAGAAAAAACGGCATAGTCAGCGAATTAGCTTGCCAGAATACTCTATGTCCTAGCCCATCTAAAATCAATGCAGCTGTAGTCAGCGAGAGGGCTAACAGAGAGGCCAGCCCAATTCCAGAAATGTTTAATCCTTGATTTGGAGATAATTTAGCGTCCACAAAAAATTTCCCTTCACTCCACACTTAAAAAACCGAAAACCGAAAACCGAAACTATTGATCAAACCCAGTCCCCACAGTCCTCATGGCTAATCCTCATCTATGCTGATATCGGCATCATCATCATAGTCAAGGTCGCCAATTCCATCTTCTCCCGCCAAAAAATCAGATATTTCTTCTTCAGGCTCCGAAAAAGTCGATTCGTTAAAGTCACGAGCGATGAGACGACCGCTAGACTGCAACCAGTCCAACATCGAAGACTTTTGCTTCAAAGGAATCACAGTAGCTCTTTGGTTCCGGGGTTGCTCATTTAGGGGAGAATTTAACATATCAACGAAGACGGAAAAAGGTACAAGTTCTGGACATTAAGAGTCTATCATTTGATACGGGATAATTTAGTTAATGATTCAACTCTTTGATTGATCTATCCGAATTAAACACAAAAATTTATTTAATAGCCCTATGCCAAACAGCAAGCTATTCTTCGACGATTACACCAGCCTATACATATAACATTTAACCCTTGTTAATCCTGATTTCATAGCTATATTTTGAGGTCAAGAGTTATGGTAACAAAAAATACGCTTTTAGATGCAATTGCTGGTACAAACCGGGGTTTACTGGCAACTGAAACCCAAAAACAGGCTATTCTAGCGGCGATCGCTAGTCTAGAAGACTTTAACCCCACACCCCGCCCAATGCAAGCCAGCCATTTACTAGAAGGTGATTGGCGATTACTTTACACCACCAGCAAGGCCTTATTAAACCTGGATCGTTTCCCTCTTTGTAAACTTGGTCAAATTTACCAATGTATTCGAGTCGAAACTAACAGTGTTTATAACATTGCTGAAATTTATGGACTACCTTCTTTGGAAGGATTAGTTAGCGTCGCTGCTAAATTTGACCCTGTTTCCGAACGTCGAGTCAAAGTCAAATTTCAACGTTCTATTCTTGGCTTGCAAAGGTTAATTGCCTACAAATCACCTGCAACGTTTATCCAACAAATTGAATCAGGCAAAAAATTTACTGCTTTTGATTTTGCCATCAACAGCGACCAACAACAAGGATGGTTGGACATCACTTATCTAGACAATGATCTGCGTATTGGCAGAGGTAACGAGGGGAGCGTCTTTGTGTTAAGCAAAGCATAAAAGGCATAGGCAATTTATTCGCAAAAAGTGTTTGCGAAAGACCTTATTCTATTATAGGTACTTTGTCAAGTAGGGTTTGATACTTTTTCGGGTAATGGGTAATTCAATTTTGGATTTTGGATTTTGGATTTTGGATTGTTTTTGTCAATTCCAATCTAAAATCTAAAATCTAAAATCTAAAATTTTCTTCCCCAGTTCCCTAACTTATGACAAATAACTTAACAAATACGCTAGTAAAGACCTTCTAGTTGTAGAGTGAAATCAAATAGCCCTAATTTATTCTCAATTGAACATTCAAAGGGAAGATAATCATGGTTCAACGTGGTTCCAAAGTACGTATTCTCCGCCCTGAGTCCTACTGGTTTCAAGAAGTAGGTACTGTTGCTACTGTAGATCAAAGCGGAATTAAGTACCCTGTAATTGTCCGTTTCCCCAGTGTTAATTACGCTGGTGTTAACACCAACAACTTTGCTTTAGATGAATTAGTAGAAGTGGAAGCACCCAAAGCTAAACCTGCTGCTAAAAAGTAAGCAATACAACAGTCATGAGTCCTGAGTGCTGAAAATTGAGTATAAAAACATGGAAAAGCAGTAAACTAAATATGCTGATTCCATGCCCTTCATCTAATGTTGAGGTATTACTCAAAACTAAACACCCAGCACTCATTACTCTAAAAATGCCTGAACTGCCTGAAGTTGAAACAGTACGACGGGGTTTAAATCAATTAACCCTAAATCAAGAAATTACGGGGGGGGATGTGTTGCTACCACGCACCATAGCTCACCCTTTTTTTGTTGAAGAATTTATAGAAAAAATTAAAACCAGTGCCATTAAATCTTGGCATCGTCGCGGTAAATATCTTTTGGCTGAACTCTCCTCTTCTTCTTGGTTGGGCGTTCATCTGCGAATGACAGGGCAATTATTATGGTTAAATCGAGATGAACCCTTACACAAACACACAAGGGTAAGATTATTTTTTGGGGATAATCAAGAATTACGCTTTGTAGATCAGCGCACCTTCGGGCAAATGTGGTATGTTCCTGGTAATGTACCTGTAGAAAGTATTATTACAGGTTTAGGCAAACTAGCAGTAGACCCATTTTCCCCAGAGTTTACAGTTGAGTATTTAGCAAATAAACTACAAAAAGTTCGTCGTCCGATTAAAACAGCCTTATTAGACCAGTCAATAGTAGCAGGATTAGGTAACATTTATGCTGATGAGGCTTTGTTTAAAAGTGGAATATTACCAACTACCATCTGTACGGAATTAGATAAAAAACAAATAGAACCTTTAAGAATAGCGATAATTGATGTTTTATCTGCCAGTATTGCCGCAGGTGGGACAACTTTTAGTAATTTCCTCAATGTTAAAGGTGTTAACGGCAATTATGGCGGTGAAGCTTGGGTTTACAACCGTGCTGGAGAGCCTTGTAAAGTTTGTAGTAATATCATCCAGCGTATTAAACTAAGTGGGCGTTCTAGTCATTTTTGTTCTCAGTGTCAAAGTTAGTGCTGAGTCTATATGCCTGTTAAAATTTTATGAGGAGAAAAATTATATCTGAAAATAGCGGCCAATTTAGCCGCTTTTTTGTTGACGTTACAAAAATTTATGATTAGAATAGCGGCTAGGCAGTTTTAGTAAATATTTATTACTATTTATTACCTAATATCAAATTATGTTAAGAAATGTGTTTACAAAAGTAACGATTCCTTAATATAATCTAATTAAAAGAAAAATTCAGAATTGATTGTCAACAGTGATGAATCCGATACAAATTCCTTGGCTATCAGCCATAATTTTTTTGCCGTTAGTGGCATCCTTAGCCATTCCCCTCATTCCTGACAAAGACGGTAAAACCATTCGCTGGTATGGTTTAGGAGTAGCTTTTGCAGATTTAGCATTAATGATTTATGCGGTTTGGCAAGGTTACGATTTCCAAAGTTCCGCTTTACAACTCACAGAAACTTATAGTTGGATACCTCAAATTGGTTTAAATTGGGCATTAGCGATTGATGGTTTATCAATGCCCTTGGTGCTACTAACAGGTTTAATTAACACATTAGCTATATTCGCGGCTTGGAAAGTAACCAATAAGCCGCGTTTATTTTATGCGTTGATGCTGGTGATGTATAGCGCCCAATTAGGTGTATTCCTCGCCCAAGACTTGTTATTATTCTTCTTAATGTGGGAAATTGAATTAGTACCTGTTTATTTATTGATTTCTATTTGGGGAGGCAAAAACCGCCGTTACGCAGCTACTAAATTTATTCTCTACACCGCCGCCGCATCTATATTTATTCTCGTAGCTGGTTTAACAATGGCGTTTTATGGTGATAACTTCACCTTTAACATGACAGAGTTGGGACTCAAAGAATATCCCAGACTGTTAGAATTAGCTCTCTATGCAGGTTTCTTAATTGCTTACGGTGTAAAATTACCTATTTTCCCTTTTCATACCTGGTTGCCTGATGCTCACGGTGAAGCGTCTGCACCTGGTTCTATGATTTTAGCTGGTGTGTTATTAAAAATGGGTGGTTATGCCCTAATTCGCTTCAACATGGAAATGTTAGGTGATGCCCACGCTATTTTTGCTCCAGCTTTAGCAATTTTAGGTGTAGTTAATATTGTTTACGGTGCTTGTTGTGCCTTTGCTCAAACTAACTTAAAGCGCCGTTTAGCTTACTCTTCTATTGCCCACATGGGTTTTGTATTAATAGGCATTGCATCTTATACCGAAATTGGTATTAGTGGTGCGGTGTTACAAATGGTTTCTCATGGTTTAATTGCTGCTAGTTTATTCTTCCTATCTGGTGTCACTTACGATCGCACCCATACTTTAATGATGAACCAAATGGGTGGTATTGCTAAGGTAATGCCTAGAACTTTTGCGCTGTTTACTGTTGGTTCAATGGCTTCTTTAGCTTTACCCGGTATGAGTGGTTTTGTGGGTGAGTTGATGGTATTCCTGGGTATTGGCACTAGCGATGTTTATAGTTCTAGTTTCAAGGTTGTAGTTATTTTCTTATCTGCTGTGGGTGTGATTTTAACACCTATCTATTTACTCTCTATGTTGCGTCAGGTGTTCTACGGTAAGCAAAGTGAAGAGTTACATTTAGATACTGTAGTTGCTGATGTGAAACCCCGTGAGTTGTTCATCACTGCTTGTTTGTTATTGCCTATCATCGGTATTGGTTTCTATCCTAAGTTGGTGACTGAAACCTATGATGTGAAAACTGTAGAAGTTGCGGCTCATGCCCGTCAAGTATTGCCTGTTGTGGCACGTGAACAACCTACAAGTTTATATTCTCAAGTTTTTGCTGCTCCCACTTTGGCTAGTGCTGAGTAGTTGTTAAGTTACAAGTTAAGTTACAAGTTTTTTTTGGGGGGGTGGTTGTGGAAACTGCCCCTATTTTATTTTTTTCTCACGCAGAGACGCAGAGGCGCAGAGAGGAATAGAGTATTGATTGGAAAGGTTTTGAATTGCTTATGCACATAAGATAGTTCTTCCTCATCAAAATTATCATAACAGGGTTTTCGGGTGGTGTCAAGGGGTTTGACTCTTTACTATTGCGGAAATTTTGATTTTTGAAATTAATGTTGAGTTTTTTTTGCGTCAACCCAAGCTATTACTAAAATGTTGTAATCATACTATTCTAAAATTCCTAACAAGATTCTCATTAAATATTCTAAATCATCAGGAATACGATATAGTGAAATATCCTGATAAATTTGCCGATTTGTTTTATCTAACCTACCAAAGCGCCAAGCATCCCCAATAGTTACACATCCATAAAAAATATCACCTTCTTCAACTTCAGAAATAGCAATTAATTCTACAGCTAACTGAGTAAAACCCCGTGTTAAATCATCATTTTTTGCCTCAACTACTAATAAACCGGGATTTCGTTTCAGGAAATAATCTAAATTACCTTTTAACCAATTATTCACAGATAATGGATACTCAATTCTGATTTGACATTGACAATAACGAGCAACTTCTAATAATGTAGGTGCTACTAAAGTTTCTCGTCGCGCTGTTTCGCTGCTTAAACTGACTAGAGTTAAAGATTCTTCAATTCTTTGTTTTAATTCTGCTAATCTTTCTAAAGGATGATTACTTTTAGGTAAATCAATATGTCTTCTGATTAAAGAGTAACCTAATTCTGCTAATATTTCATCAGCTTCATAGGTCATTTCAAAATAAGATCGGAATGTGTAGGATTGATTTTCTGATAATATTTTTCTACGAGTCATAATTTGTCTGAATCAGGATGTCCAGGATTTGAGGATTTACAGGATTGTTATTGTATCATAGATGAAAATGGCTAGTTAATTGCTATGGAAGATGCAGTAAGTGATGATAAGAATGTGATTATTTCTTGAATTAATGGATGTTGTTGTAATATTTTAATTTCTTCATCATTGATATTGCTAAATATTTTTTCGTTGATTGATGTTTGTTTACCTAATACTGTTTCTAAAAATTCTTTAGGTTTACTTTGTGCTAGTTGCCATTCTAAATCAGAAAATTGACGTTGGGCGATTTTTTCAATTAATGGTTTATTTTGGAGGAATATAATTTCTATTTCGGGAATAGCTAAAGATACTTGAAAAGGAGTTTTAGCCGCAGCACGACGTAATAAATAATTAACTAAATCCCTTTTTTCAAATATTTGAGATTCGTTATCTGTATTTGCATCTAAAATTAAGATTACAGGAATATGTCTAGTAGCAATGAGGGAACTTGCTAATGATCTTACCTGATACTGACTGTCACCTACTACTATTTTTACGTCTTGAATTAAATTTTTAGGTAGTAGCTTTTCTATGATTTCTTGGTTTTTATTACCTTCTAATACTATATAAGATAAAGTCATGATAGAACCTCAGTTTTAATGTTGTAATTAGCTAGTCCTTGTTCAACACAAATACGATACTTTTTGATTAATGCTCTACGTATACACTCATTTTCTAAAGAATATTTAATTTCTTCTCCTCCCCACAATAGAATAGTTTGAGGTGCAACAAATCCAGCTAAGGTTTCCGATGCTTCTGTAAATCCACTACGACTAAATATACTCCCAATAGTTGCTGCTGGTCTGCGTAATAGTTGATTTCTTAGCTTGGCTATAGGTTCAATTTTAACAGGTTTTGCTGTGTCTTTACATTCTATTATACAAGATAAGCCATCTGCATAAACTACTCCGTCAATTTGTTCTATTTCTTCTCCATCTAAATACACGCTGTAAGGCCAGGTTACTTCGGTGTTGTTGAGTTGAAATGCTCGTAAAACGAGATATTCTAACGCTTTACCTGCATCCCAATTGGGTGTATTACCTGATTCAATTTCTGACCATAATTTGATTAAATCATCCCAGTTATAGCTGGTAATTCTTGCTTTATATTCTGCATTTGTGGTCATGATTCTATCTGATGTATCGTATGTTGTAGCTTATTATCATTAATTCTACGTTACGCTGTTATTGATTATTGTTGGGTTTCCTTGCGTCAACCCAACCTACTAAATTACAAAAGCCTAATTACCAAGTAATTCTCTTCTCCGTCGCTCCTGTTCCTGCTGCTCAACCCTTTCGCGTGTTTCCTGATATTCTTCTACTGCTTTTTCGGATTCATTCTTTAGTGATTGCCGCAGTGTTCTAGCTTCATCTTCATCCCCTAAAAGAGAAATCACTTCTCTTCTTTGTGGTTTATCAAGTTTAAGAAACCATTGAATAAAAGCGTTTAAAATTACCTTTCCTGAACCTGATACTTCGTCATGAGCTACAACACAAGAAGGGCAAATGTATGGTAGGTAGTATGATATCCCATTCGTATTATCTCTAAAATGATATCTATATTGCCCGCGTTCAGAAATTTGTTTCCTGCTCTCCCAGCATACATTACTAGAGCTATCGTTAGCAATAATACAGTCTAACAACTTCGTGTCAGAGCTATAATAACTAAAGGTTATTGCTAGTTCTCCAACAGCTACAGAACCAGGATATCCAGGTAAGATTTCTCCTGTTGAAGCGAGTTCAGGAAATTTATCCAAAATCAAGGAGTAATGATATCGAGATCTGATACATTCGTTTAAATTGCTATTAAAATTCAATAGCATTTGTTGATAGTATTTTTTAGAAGGAACATCTTTCTGACAACTATCAGCCACCTCAGCCAGTGATTTCATATTAACCTGAGCATCACTTTTCATTGGCGTTAAAAACAAAGCCGAGCTAGTTACAAATAAAGCAATTAAACCTTTAACTGTGAATTTCATTATTGATTACCTTCTCTGATTACCTGTTCTAATTCATCGGAAGCTTTAGGAATGGGATGTGTATTTTCCCAAGGTTTAGTGGCATCAACTACATTATCATGTGAACGTGGTGTATTTTCTTGTTTTTTCCTCGCTTTTTGTGGTTTAGCTGGTAATTGTCGTTTCTTTGGAGTTAACACAATTATTCTTGGTAGTTTTCTTCGCAAAGATTGTTTAGCCTTTTTAGCTTGCATTTCTGCCTGTTGTCGTTGTTTCTCTCGCAATGCAGCTTGTTCTTTATTTTGTGCCAATATCGCAGCCTGATTTTCCCTTTCTCTAATTACAGCTTCTAGCTTTTCCTGTGCTTCTTTAGCTGCTTTTTCTTTCCTAATAGCCTCTAGTCTTTCTTGTTCGGCTTTAGCTGCTGATTCTAATTTCCTTTGTTTCTCTATAGCTTCTTTTCTCTTTCCTTCAGCTTTTAAAGCAGCTTCACGTTTTTCTATTTCTTCCCTTTTCACTTTTTTAGCTTGCAAATCTTCAGATGAAATTACATTTACCGGACTTGGCTGAATTTGCGTTTTAGCCTTTGGTGTAGATTCAGAAATGGGGATAACTGGTGATGAATTAGA
Source organism: Sphaerospermopsis sp. LEGE 08334 (assembly GCF_015207205.1). Lineage (NCBI taxonomy): Bacteria > Bacillati > Cyanobacteriota > Cyanophyceae > Nostocales > Aphanizomenonaceae > Sphaerospermopsis > Sphaerospermopsis sp. LEGE 08334. The sequence continues at coordinate 66,326 of NZ_JADEXH010000002.1, forward strand.
AATACTAGGACTAACAACAGGTATTTTTTCTTCAGTTCCAACTATATTTTTATTATTAGGTTGATTCAATGCAGCAATCGCAAAATATCCCACACCTAAACCAATCAACCATTTCCACTTTTTGCGATTTTTCTGACTTGGTTTAGCCGCAGGTTGTACAGGTTTACCTGGACTAACAGAAACCGTCGGTAAAGAACTATTTTTTAATTGAATATTAGTGGTATTTCCGAAAATTTGCGGTTGATTTAATGCCTTTTCAATTTTCTGCAATCTCTGTAAAATAACTCTCGTATTTTCAGGACGCTGATTTGCAGTAGGAGCAATTAAATTATCAATTAAATCTGCTAAAAGAGGAGAAATATTAACTGCATATTTTCGCCAATGTAACTCATTAGTCAGAGGATCATAAATAGCTTTATCCTGGGGTTCTTTACCTGTGAGCAAGAATATAAAAGTCCGTCCCAAAGCAAAAAAATCAGACTGTTGTACAGAATAACCATTTTGTTGTTCTGGTGGTGAATAACCTTGAGAAATAATTCTAGTATGGGAATTTCCCGCTAAAATTGTGGTTGTGATTTGTCGCACTGCACCAAAATCAATTAACACAAGTTGCCCACTTGGTCGCAGCATGATATTCTGAGGTTTAATATCACGATGAAAATATTTTTGAGCGTGGACTAAAGCCAGAATTTCTACTATTTGTTTCAACCAATTAAGAGCTTCTTTTTCAGAAATAGTTTGATAATTACGAAATTCCATCCATTGCTCTAAATTTACCCCTGCAATTTTCTCCATTACTAAACAATGCAATGGTAGAGAACTATTTTTAGGTAAAACTGTAAAATAACCATCTGCTTCGACTTTGGGAATACCCACACTATTTAACTGACTCAAAACTTTGGCTTCTTGTTGAAACAGTTCCACCGCTTTGGGGTTATTTTCTGTTAGCACTTTTAAAACTTTAGTTTTACCACCATCGTCAATTTCAAAAGTGTTCCCAAAACCACCTTGACCTAGTTGCTTCAGTATCCGATAGCGATTTTGCAGCAGTAATTGTGACCCACAGTTACGACAAATAGGATTATTTGCATTTGCTGGGTCAATAGGTTTGGGACAGTGAGGATTGATACAATAGGTCATCACGCAAAGATCAGTCCCATCAATAAATGACTGTTATTCATCACCAGTACGAAAATTAAGAATATAAAGTAATAATAATATGTTTAAATCTACTCTAAGTAGAGTAACATAGATTCCGTATTTTTGGCAACTGGTTATACTATATAAATAACAAAATAAGTAGGGGATGCAGTATCGCTAAAGCGAAAGCTTCGCTAACGCGCTGCGTGCCATTAAGCATATAAATATAAAACTGAATCAAGAGATTCAGGGGTAAAAAAGGTAAGAAAATCCCAGGAATAGACATTAAAACCATCAAAAACTGCTCACTTTTCCCCCTGACTCCTGTACGGGTTTAGCACTGCTCATTGGTGTCAACTTAGGCTACTAATAGCTTTTTTGTTTAGCTTCCAAACCCGCCCGGAACTTAAGTTCCGGTCTAATAGCCAAAGTAAACTGAAGTTTACTAAACAATTTAAAAATTTTTATGGTTATTTAGTCATCTTCAGATGACTTTTGCTATTAGACTGGGAATTCATTCCCAGTTGGGCTATGGGTTTTACGTTAAGTTGACACTAATAAGCAATGCGCTTTACCCCTACTGACTCCTGACTCCTGACAATTTAATTCTTATTATTTGTTGTAGTATTTTGAGCAGCTTGTTTACCTAAAACCTCAATAGCTTTAGCAAATTGCGGATCTTCTAAAGTACCTAATTTCTCACGTTCCCTTAACCACAAATCTTGTCTTTGGGCATCAGTTAAATCTACTTTGATATCAGGGTCAATACCATGCTTGTTAATATCTTTACCGCTGGGTGTATGATATTTAGCAATAGTCACCGCTAACCCAGAACCATCGTCCAAAGGACGCACAGATTGTACCAAACCCTTACCAAAAGTTTGTGTACCCACTATCGTCGCCCGTTTATTATCCTGCAAAGCACCGGAGAGAATTTCACTAGCACTAGCAGAACCCTTATCCACCAAAACCACCAAAGGTTTAGTCGTTAAAGCACGTCCTCTGGCTATTTCCCGTTCTTGCTCACCTTGACGGTTAATAGTGGACACAATTGTACCTTTATCCAACCACATCCGGGCAATCTCTACACTGGAAAATAATAAACCACCAGGATTACCACGCAGATCCAAAACGTAACCAGTGACGTTTTTAGCTTCTAACTTATTAATCGCATCTCTCATTTCCTTACCAGCATTAGCACTGAATTGATTCAGTCGAATGTAGCCAATATTACCTGCTGGACTTGGTTTTTCAGCAAACTTAACCGGATGAATTTCAATCCGCGCCCTGGTGATGTCAAATATTTTTTGCTGACCATTTCGCAGAATTTTTAGCTTGACCTTAGTTCCCGCTTCACCCCGAATTAAAGATACAGCTTGGGTAGTATCCATGCCTTTAGTGCTTTTGCCATCAATTTCTAAGATGACATCTTTAGCCAAAATTCCCACTTTAAAGGCTGGTGTATCTTCAATAGGGGAAATTACAACTAATTCCTTTGTTTTTTCATCCTGACTGATAGTGATACCAATACCTGTTAATTCTCCAGAGGTATCAACCTGCATACTCTTAAATTCCTCTGGGTCCATAAACCGGGTATAAGGGTCTTCTAGCTTTTTCAGCATTTCCCGGATGGATGTATAAGCTTCCTGCTGATTACTGTAGGACTTGCTTAAATATTCTTTACGAACAGCTTGCCAATCTACTTGATTAAAAGTCCCGTCCACATATTGACGGTAAACAATTTGCCAAACCTCGTCTATCAATTCTTTGGGACTTGCTTTAAATAAAGCTTGACCACGAGAGTTAATGCCAAGACTCGTAACCGCAATTGTAGAAAGCGTCACTGCTGTAGCACCTAAAACAAGTCTACTTTTTGTAATCACCATAATGACAGTTGTGTCAGAGGGAAAATCTATTGTCAGTATGCCCAATCTAACACAGGATTTGGGGATTGGGGATTGGTGATTGGGGATTGGTGATTGGTAATTGGTGATTGGTGACTGGGCATTTAGCATTAGGGATTGGTACAAATATTCTCCCCCTGCCTCCCCCGCTTCCCCTGCTTCTTCGCTGTCACCTGTCACCTGTCACCTAATTTTAAGGATCTACCCAACGTCCATCAGCTTTGATCAAATTGATCAATTCCTCTACACCTTGATCCTCTGGAACTTTTTTAATTTCTTCCCTGCCACGGTATAAAGAAATAAAGCCAGGATTTTTGCCAACATAACCATAGTCAGCATCGGCCATTTCTCCAGGTCCATTCACAATACAACCCATGACGGCAATATCTAAACCTGTTAGGTGTTTGGTTGCTTCCCGGACTTTGTGTAACACTTCTTCTAAATTAAACAAAGTTCTTCCACAAGAAGGACAAGCGACATACTCAACCATTGTTTTCCGCAAACCTAAAGCTTGCAGAATGCTGTAACAAACGGGAATTTCTTTTTCTGGTGCTTCTGTCAAAGATGCGCGAATTGTATCACCTATACCATCGGCTAATAATGTAGCTATTCCCGCAGTAGATTTAATTCTGCCATATTCCCCATCTCCGGCTTCGGTTACACCCAAATGTAAAGGATAATCCATGCCTAAATCATCCATGCGTTTGGCCATTAACCTATAGGCGGCTACCATGACGGGAACTCGTGAAGCTTTCATGGAAATCACGATGTTGCGAAAATCCAAAGATTCACAAATGCGGATAAATTCTAAGGCAGATTCTACCATTCCTTCGGGAGTGTCACCGTAGGTAAATAGCATTCTTTCTGCTAAAGAACCATGATTGACTCCTATCCGCAAAGCTTTACCTTGATCTCGCAGGGAAACTACCAAGGGTTCTAAGGTTTCACGGATTTTTTCGCCAATTTCGTCAAATTCAGCTTTTGTGTATTCTGTGCGGTTGGTGTTGGGTTTTTCAAATACATACAACCCTGGATTGATACGCACTTTTTCGATATGTTTAGCGACTTCCAGGGCAATTTTCATACCGTTGTGATGTACGTCGGCGACAATGGGAACATCACGGTAAGTTTGCTTTAATTTCTGTTTAATTTCCGCTAAGGCTTTGGCATGAGCCATACTAGGAACTGTAACGCGGACAATTTCGCAGCCAATTTCATGAAGACGACGAATAGCGGCTACAGAACCATCAATATCGAGGGTATCTTCGTTAATCATTGATTGTACCACCACGGGGTAGCCTCCGCCAATGGTGACATCTCCCACTTTCACAGGACGAGTTTTGCGGCGTTTGATGGTGGTGTCAAAGACGGGTTGACTGGATGTAATGTTGTTAGTTTCAAGGGGTGGTAGGGTTTGCATAGCCTCAACAGGTAGATTTTCTGTAGCTAAAATATCAGATTGCAAGGGGTTATGTTTCTCAGATTGCCATAGTTGAGGCTCTTTTGGGTGATAAATTGGAAAATTTACAGCTTCATTTTTTTAGCATTTCTTCAATGGTATTCATAGTTTCAACGCTGACTGTGCCAACTCGTTATAAAAATAATGCCAATGGGCGAATTTTCTACCAGTTGATAGATTTTAGAATTAGCTTCTACCTTTGGTTATAGTGATATTTCTCTAGTGCAAAGCTACCATGTAAAGGTAGTAGGAAGAGAGAAACATGAAAATTGATATGAATCCTACTGTAACTCGATTACAAGAACACATTGAATATCCCCGTGAGGGAGTTTTCAGCAAGGTACTGGCAAAAGATACAGTTTGTCAATATACTCTCTTTTGTTTAGCTGCTAACACGGAAATTTCTGAACATACCTCTACGCGCAATGCTACTGTCAATGTTGTGGAAGGAAGAGGTTTATTAACTTTATCAGGGGAAGAAATTATACTCGAACCCGGAGTTTTTATTTTTATACCTGCTAATACCTCTCATGCTTTACAAGCTGAATCTAATTTATCATTTCTGCTCACCCTTTCTGAAAAGTCAGCAGATATTAATTAATCTTTTTTAATCATTTTGGGAGATGAGTAAATGTCATCTGCAATTTCTACTTTTACTGAACATTTAGATTTTTCTCAATCGGAAATAGAAGCAATACTTTCCACACCTTTAAATGAGGTGCTTAACTCACAGGAATTAAAACAAGAATTAGACAGTTTAGATATTCAACTATTGCGCGAGACTTTACCCACAGCAGGACAAGTTTTAGCTGAAAATTTACCGCCTTTTTATCATTGGTTAAAAAACGAATTAGGGGTTAAGCGTGTTCCTGATAGTCCAGATCATACAACAAAATGGGTAATTAATTTTCTCCATCATCAAGAAAGTTTAAATCATTTGGTTGAGTTACATCGTCAAGTTTCACCAGCAGCTTTGGAAGAAGCTGTTCCTCGTTTGGTAAGTTTATTTGATGGTGTGGAAGATGTCAAAGTTCGTCAGGAATGGGAAAAAGCTGTTGCTGCACTTTGTTTAGTTTTAGTTGTTGATAAAAGACAGCATCAGTATGATTAGTGTTTTTGGATTTTCAGAATTTTGATTGTCTGAATCAGGATATCCAGGATTTTAGGATTTACAGGATTTTTGGAAATGTGATATTTTAAATGGTGAATTTAGGATTTTTATCCTATTAAAAGTTAATTCATCACCTGAAAATTATTTGATTATCAAAAACAAAATTGTTTGATCGTGACAATCTTTTGAATGAATCTAAATCCTGATAATCATGTAATTCTCTACATTTCGATTAAAATCCTGTAAATACTAAAATCATGATGTTCAGATACGCGATTTCTTTGATTGTATCATATCGAAAATTACAAATTATTCTATAAGTCGGGGATCTTGGTTTTTATTAACACTAACTCAGAGATTTGGACGATGTTGAATCCAAGGATTAGCGGTTTCTAATTGTGCTGCTAAACTAATAATAGTAGACTCAGCAGCAGGTTTACCAATTAATTGCACACTCATGGGTAAACCATTACTATCAAAACCTACAGGAATCGCTATTGCGGGTAATCCTGTTGCGTTTGCTATGGGACAAGGTGCAACCCATTTGATAATATTTTGAAATGTCTCTTCTGGGGTTAAATTTTGCCATTCACCAATTTTAATGGGTGAGTGCAAATAAACCGGTAATACTAACACATCAATATTATCAAAAAAGGCGACAATTTGCCGGGAAACTATCTGCATTTGTGCTAATGCTTGCAAATATTCACCCGCAGAACCTGTTCTCGATAATAAAAATTTATTCAATGGTTGCAGTGCTTCGGGGGGTATTCTTGATGCTGCGACTCCAGATTGCCATACTATTTGAAATGGTTTTACTAAACCACTCATATCAGGACATTTTTCTGCTATTTTATGTCCCATTTCTGCTAATAATTTAACTGTTTTTAATACTCCTTGTTTGCAGTTTGTGTCAGCATCTCCCAAGGGAGTAATACTGGTACTAAAAGCTATTTTTAACTTCTGGTTTTTTACTTTGGTTGCTGCTAAAAATGAAGGTTCTGGATTTGTCAACCAATAAGGATCTCCGGTAATATATCCAGAAATTACATCTAACATGGCTGCTGCATCTGCTACAGTTCTGGCTATGGGACCATTAACAGCAATTCCTCCCATACGATCGCCTACCGGTGCTTGTGTGACTCTTCCCCTTGCTGGTTTAATTCCCACTACACCACAACAAGCCGCAGGTCCTCTAATTGAACCACCACCATCTGAACCTTGAGCGATCGCACATAATCCTGCTGTCACAGAGGCCGCAGCACCACCACTAGAACCCCCAGGAGTATATTCTAAATTCCAAGGGTTTCTAGCTGGGGGAAAACCTGTAGGTTCACTGTAAGGATAAGAACCTAATTCAGACGTGGCAGTTTTTCCCAAAATTGTAAAACCGGCTTGTTTAATCTTGCTCACTACGCCATCATCATAGTTAGAGATATTTTTAACGAAAGCTGGATTTCCGTAAGTGCAAGTAACACCAGCTACGGCGTTTAAATCTTTAATAGAAATGGGAACACCAAAAAATGGCGGTAATTCTGAAGCGGTTGTGAGTAATTCTGTTTTTGCTTTAGCGTCAGCAATAGCTAAATCTGCTGTGACAGTAAAATAACTTCCTAATTGGGGATTGAAGCGAGAAATTCTATCTAAATATAGTTCTGTCAATTCGAGAGGTGAAACTTCCCGACGACGAATTAATTGTGCTAACTCTAAAGCTGGGGTAAAAGCTAAATCAGTTTCATTCATTGTTGTAATTTGCAACTTTAAATTTGCAACTTTAAATTTTATACATCTATCAGAAGTTATAAATCTTCCATATTTCACAAATATTAACTTATAGCCCAACACAGGGTAGTTAAGACATCAATTTATCATGAAAGTCTTACTAAAATAGGCTTATACTCCTGACTTCTGACTCCGGTTGGTGAGCGACTTGTACTGAGCGCAGTCGAAGTAAGTCGAACCACTGACTCCTACTATATTACTTTTTCACACTTGACCACCCCAAACTTGTAGACTGTTGATAAATCTTCTTTAAAGTATTCACATCTCTGCTAGAAATAGATACAGGGTTACGAACTTGAGAAAAATAAAGTGCGTCAGTTTCTACGGGACTATGACCCCAAATTCCTAAAGCGTGTCCCATTTCATGACGTGCTGCTGCTTGCAAATGTTCCCCTGTTTGAGTGGGACTTAATAAAATAGTAAAACGGTGTAATAAAAAATTATTTTGATTATATAACTCGTATGTCGCTAATGCAGAACGCGCACGGGGAATTTTACTAATGGGGTTTATTTGTAAAGGTGGACGTTGACGCATAATTTTAATATCAGCTTTAATATCAGCAATTTCTGAATTTTCTACTAATTCTAAAGGTAAAAAATTATTCCACTCTTTAATAGCTTGTGAAACTTGATTTACCCATGTTTGCGCTTGTTGTTGATTGATATTTGTAGGAGTTTCAATATTTACTTTAATCGGGAAATGTGACCAAATTAAATAACCATATTTTGTAGGTTGAATTTGCTCAAAATAATCACCACTATTATTTTGATCTTGCCATTTTTCTAAACTTAGTGGTAAAGGATGGGGTTTTTGTATTGATCTTTCCCCTAACCTCTCTGCTACAAGGAAAGGGGAAATTATAGTCTCCTTCCCTGCTAGGGAACGGGGTTGGGGGTTAGGTTCTTTGGCTTGAGTATGAAAATTCGTCAAAATAACTAACAGTCCTGAAATTATGAATAAAGTCAGAACTGTTAATAATTTCCACCCAAAAAAATGATGATTTCTATTTTGGGTTTTGGATATTGATTTTTGGGATATTTTTCCCATTTTTACTTATCTAGGTTTTACTTATTTAGGTAGCCAGTTAGCACTTAAAACCACTGTTAAACCGAGAAAAATTACTACTAACGCCCAGGTGACACGATTTAATGTATTTTCTGCGCTTTTGGTACTGCTAAAGAGTTGAGCTTGGCCACCAATAGCACCGATACCATCACCTTTAGGGCTATGTAGTAAAACCAGGACAATTAAACCTAAGGCAGAAAACGCCCAAATTCCTTGCACAATGTTAGTAATCGACATACGTAATTAAAAATTCCCAAAGATGATCTTGAATATTATTTAACGTAACACGGTTAATTAAAAATTTGATGATTGGTGATTGGTGACTGGTGACTGGTGACTGGTGACTGGGATAATATTACCAATTACCAATTACCAATTACCCATTACCCATTACCCATTACCTCTAAAAAACAGTTAACTGTGAAAAGTTAACTGTCAAAGAAGAGAAATAGATTACAACCCTACTTGTACAGGAGTACGAGAAAGTTGTAAATCATATTCTGCGGCTCTTAGTAGAGATTTACCAGTCATTTCTTCTGGTTGAGGAATTTGTAAAATATCCAAAATAGTGGGTGCAATATCAGCTAACTTACCATCATGTCGTAAGTCAACATTTGCACCATATCCGGGTATTTTCACTTTTTCCCCTTCTACCAAAATGAAGGGAACGGGGTTAGTTGTATGTGCCGTCCAAGGATTACCATCCTCATCTGCCATATACTCAGCGTTACCGTGATCGGCTGTAATTAGCATTGTACCGCCAACTTTGCCGACACTTTCTATAAGTCTGCCTAAACATCGGTCAACGGTTTCAATCGCTGTGACGGTGGCTTCAATTTTTCCTGTGTGGCCTACCATGTCAGGGTTAGCGTAGTTCATGACTACTAAAGAGTAAATACCCTTTTCAATAGCAGCGATCGCCACCTTTGTCACCGCCTCGGCGGACATTGCAGGTTCTTTATCGTAAGTGTCCACCATTGGACTGCTTATCAGTTCCCGATCTTCTCCCTCATAGGGGTCTTCTAGTCCCCCATTAAAGAAATAGGTGACATGAGCGTATTTTTCCGTTTCCGCAGTGCGGAACTGTTTTAGATCATGATTTGCAATCACTTCTCCCAGAATATTCGTCAAGTTCTGGGGAGTAAAGGCCACAGAGACGGGTAACTCTGGGTCATATTGGGTAAATGTCACAAAAGACAGGGGTGTAACTTGCTGTCTTTCAAAACCCTGAAAATCAACACTAACAAAAGCTTGAGTTAATTCTCTGGCGCGGTCGGGACGGAAATTGAAAAAGATCACCCCATCGCCAGGTGCAACTGCGCCAGGAGTAATTCTGACGGGAACAATAAACTCGTCGGTTACGCCTTCAGCATAAGAGGCTTGCAAGACTTCTAACGCTGTTTTTCCGTTACCAGCGCCTTCTTGCGTCATTACATCATAAGCACGTTGGACTCGATCCCAACGGCGATCGCGGTCCATCGCATAATAACGACCGCTAATAGTGGCTATCTGCCCTATTTCTACACGGTCTATGTAGTCTTGCAGTTGTGCGATGGCTTTTATTCCATCTGAGGGAGGTGTATCACGCCCATCCATGATAGCGTGAATACATACATCAGCAATTTGCTGTGATTTGGCTAAGTCCAGTAACCCAAAGAGATGGGTGATGTGGGAATGTACCCCACCGTCAGAACAAAGGCCAACCAAGTGTAACTTGCCATTTCGTGATTTCACTTCCTGGCAAATGTTTACAAGTGCTGGGTTTAATGCTATAGAACCATCTTCTACTGCATCCGAAATGCGTACCAGTTCTTGGGGAACGACACGCCCAGCGCCAATATTCAAATGACCAACTTCCGAGTTGCCCATTTGACCTTCTGGCAACCCTACGGCTTTTCCTGAAGTGCGAATGAGGGTATGGGGGTAGACTGCCCATAAACTGTCCATGATTGGAGTTTTGGCAGCAGCGATCGCGTTTCCTCGCTTGTCCTCACAGTAGCCCCATCCATCTAAAATGACTAGCACCACAGGAGCAACAGGTGCTTTGGTCATAGTAAAATTGCCCTTTACTTTTTGTAATATCCGAATGATACCACTACTAACCGCCAATGATAAGTTAATTCTGCTGATTGGTCTGTTAAGTAAGTGTTTATTCCTATCACCGCGATCGCCCATATCTCTACTTCAATCCATTTCAATAATTGGTATCACGGCTTTTGTCGCTGTCAGCAAGGATTCTGCAAAAGCAGCATATCCCACAGGACAAACACTTTTTAAGTTCTCTAAATCCACCTGAAAAGCCAAATTCCAACGCACTTTTAGCGGACGTTGATTATCAAGATTTTCTGTAAGATAGGTTGATTGGGCGATCGCCTTCTCTAAAATATCTTTTGTATTGTTTAAATCTTCTAAATTTTCCAAATTTGGCAATTCTACACCCAAAACAGTCGCCACAGTTTCAGTATCAGCCAATAACCAAGTTTCAAAATTCCTAATTGCTAAACCTTCAGCAGAGCGATCATTAATCGGTTGTTTATTAACATCTAAATGGTTATCCCGAATTTTATTTACAGACCTGTCTAAATCAATTTTTCTCTGATTATTTATGTTATCATTTGCATCAACCACAATCAGAATCATATCTACTTCTTCAGGTTTCCATAAAATCACAATTTGGGCTAAATATTTTGGGTCTAAAATGGAATGTCCAGTTCTTAAAGTTAGTTTTTTATTTTCTCTAATTGATGGATGTCTTTGGATGAAATCACAATCTAGAAAACCAGCATTTAGCAATTCTCATCTGATTAAAGTATGCAATACACCCTCATTTTCTCTGGGAATTACTTTACCCCCAGCTTCTGGTTTAATATAGGGAACACTTGCACCTAATTCTGCTTCCCCTTCAGCTATCAAACCTATGCGAATCCTCCGACTTATGTTGGATTCCCTCCAAACACATTTGTAAACCAAAGTTCACCTAAAGCACCATCATAAGCTTCTAAAGCTTTTTGAAATCTCACAGACTCAAGAGGTAATTTATGAACTTGGGTTTTACCTTCTTTATCTAACTCAACAGCACGCACTTGATGAGGTTCGACGTAATTTAATAACACAGGAGAATGGGTTGTAATTAAAACTTGTACTGGGTTTCCAGTTATTCCCTCAGTGGAAACAATTTTTAGCAACTCCATCATTTTATGCAATAACCAAGGATGCACACCATTTTCTATTTCTTCAAAACAAATAATACTGGGAGTATTTTCTTGATAAAGTGCAGTTAAAAAAGCTAAAATTCTTAATGTCCCATCTGAAATATCAGCAGCAGGAATATGATGTTCTGAATATTTATCAACCAATTCTAGGGAAAATGTGTTATTTTCACTACGAGGTAAGACGATTTTCTTAATATTAGGAACAAGCAGTGTTAACCTTTCCTGCAACTCATCAAATCCTTCACGATTAGCTAATAAAATATCCAGCAAAGCATAAGCTATTCCTTCTCCAGTTTTTTCCATGTAACCATTTGATGTGGCTTTACTAGCAATAGAACTGGGCGCAAAGTCGTAAATATTAATCTTTTTAAGAGAATGACCAATAGGAGAATCTGGAAATTTGCAATCAACTAAAAGTTCTCTTAGTTCAGGTGTAGAGTTTCTCTCTCGATATAAGGTTCTTTTTTTGTTTGCTATGGTAACAGTTTTGTGAGGATAATTTAGAGTAATTAATATATCTAAAAAATCTTGATTATCTTCATGATCAGTGGATTTTATTGTATTATTGGTACTAGCTTCAAACAAAAGATAATCTAGCTTTCCATGCCAAAATTTAGACTCTATACTCTGCTGATTTTTACTTACAGCTTTTAATGATTCCGAAAAAAAAGGGAAAATAATTTGTTTACCTTTTTTATTATCCATAAGCCTTTGCAGAAAATCAGATAATACTGCCAAAACTTCACAAATATTCGATTTCCCAGAACCATTAGAACCAATAAATACAATTAATGGTTCTAAATCTATTTCCGTATCAAACAGACTTTTATAATGTTGAACTCTGAATTTAGATAACATTTATTAAACCTCTAAAATTCTCAATTTATTAATTTTATCACACCAACCAATTTTCTAAACTTAAACCCTCAACTCTAGTTAAATCACTATCATTAGAAACCACAGTTAAACCTTTAATCATTGCCGTAGCAGCAATTAAAACATCTTCACTTTGAATTGGTAAACCTTTTAATCTTAAATTCGCATGAATTTCCGCAGCTTTTTCTAAAATCGCCAAATCATCTAGAAAAATTATTGGATATTTTTGACAAAGTTGGTTAAATCTTTCTCTTTGTTTAGGAGCGTCAAACGCTAGAAACCCTCTTCTAACTTCAAAATAGGTAATACAGCTAATGTAAATATCTATCCCCTCAAATTTGCTTATTTGTAGCCTTTGTTTGATGCGAAAATCATTTTTAATAGCTAAAGAAACAATATTAGTATCTAACAAATAACCCATGTATTTATTTATGAATTTCCTTACTTACGTTTAATTGCTTCATCAAAAATGGCCATTTGTTCAGGTGTCAAATCTTCCCCTATTTTGGATAATACTTCTGTTGACATTACAAAATCACAATTTTCCTTTAACTTTTCATCAGACATATTATTAAATCTTTCAGGTGTTAAATTTTCCTGAACAATTTTTAATATATGTTTGACTATTGCAGCATAATCAAGATCCTCTTTAAATATGGGATTCTCTTCCATTAAAATATATACTACTCTCTCAACTCTCTTAATCACGGATTCTTGCTCAATTTGGGTTGATAACATAATATCTGCCTCCTGCTTTCACAATGATATATAGATGTTTTCAATTAATATTTTATCATTTTTAATACTAAGAGTCAATTAATCAATTACTATCCTGTAAACCTTGATTACGATCCATACAAATTAAGATACATTAACTTACTATACCATCATTATACCATGTTCAATAAAAATTTACATAAGTTATTTTATTTCTGCTTTACAGTATTACTTAATTAGAGGTATTATATTTTTTACATTAGGATTTATTTTGTCAGAATCAGGATATCCAGGATTAAAGGATTTTGAGGATGAGAGGATTAATCATGAATAGAGAAGCTTTAATTAATTTCCTCAGAGAAAATTTAACCAAAATAAAAAGTTATGGTGTCACTTCCTTAGCTTTATTTGGTTCTTATGCAAGAGATGAAGCAAAAACTACCAGTGATCTTGATTTACTGGTAGAATTTCAAGGAAAAGTTACCTTTGATCAATATATGGATTTGAAATTTTTCCTAGAAGATAATTTAGGTTTATCCGTTGATTTAGTAACTAAAAAGATGTTAAAACCTCAAGTAATAAGTTCAGTAAAAAAGGATGTTATTTATGTCGCGTAGTTGAAAACTGTATTGCGATAGAAAAGTAAACAATAACAATCCTGTTAATCCTCAAATCCTGGACATCCTGATTCAGACAAGTAATGATATAATAAAGATATTTGATTCAGGAATTAAAACAATGACATTTAAACAAGAATCATTAGTGGATGAACTGGAACAAAAAATATATCAAACACTCTTGGATAGATTACCTAATGACGATGATTTTACTAAAAGTATCAATAATTTACTAACTTTACTAGAAAGAGTTTGTAGTGAAAAAGCTGAATATCATCATCAAAATTTCCCCAATGAACAGTTTAATTATTGGCATAATTTTCAACAAGAAATACACCAATTAAAAATACTCAAACAACAAGAAAGAATCAAATCCTATAGAGGAAAACTGCAATGGGAAGATAATTTAGAAGAAAAGAGAATCAACTGATGATTATTGTAGATTCAAGTGTCTGGGTAGATTATTTTAATGGTATAGAAACTAAAAATATTTGATTCAGGAATTAAAACAATGACATTGAAAGAAGAATTACTAGCAGAAATAGAAACCATGACAGAAACGCAAATAGCAGAATTTATAATAATGATTAAAAATCTAAAAACACAAAATACTAACTTCAATGAAAACGAAATTGAGAAATTAACTCTTGGTGAATGTATAGCAAAATTCCGATAAGAATTGATAGAAGAAGAAATAGAAATTAACCCTGATGAAATTTGGGGCAATATTCGTGATTATCATCCAGGAAGAGAGGTAATTTGGTGATTCGCTTTTTATTAGATACTAATATTATCTCTGAACCTTTAAAGATAGAACCGAATCAAGCAGTTTTACAAAAAATGGTAAAATATGAATTAGAAATTGCTATGGCATCAGTAACATGGCATGAACTATTATTTGGTTGCTATCGTTTACCACCTTCTAAAAAGAAAAATAAAATTACTAACTATTTGCACCAGATAATTAAACCAAAAATACCAATTTTACACTATGATGATGTAGCTGCCGAATGGTTTGCTAACGAAAGAGCGCGACTTGTGGGAATAGGAAAAACTCCTGCATAGCCAGATGGACAAATTGCAGCAATAGCAAAGGTAAATGATTTAATTTTAGTAACAAATAATATTGCAGATTTTAGTGAGTTTCACAATCTCAAAATAGAAAATTGGTTTGGTGATTTTATTTAGTAAATCAATGATAAGTGTCAGAATCAGACAAAAAAATCCCCAACTTATTAATAGTTGAGGATTACCAAATATTAGTTTTTATTGTTTTTAAAAACAAACCTACTTCTTCTTCGCTGCTGATTTTGCTGATTTCGCTGCTTTCTTCGCTGCTTTTTCCGCTTCTATTGCAGCTAACTTTGCTTGTTCCTTCTCCTCTTCAATCTTCCGCAAATAATAATGATAATCTCCCAAATAAACCCGAAATTCTCCATCCCGAATCTCAACAATTTTATTTGCAACTTGGGAGATAAAATAACGGTCGTGAGATACTACAATGGCAGTACCATCATAGTTTTGCAAAGCTTCTTCCATCATTTCCTTAGCTGGAATATCTAAGTGGTTAGTAGGCTCATCTAAAATGATTAAATTCACTGGTTCTAGCAACATTTTCGCTAGTGCTAACCTGGCTTTTTCTCCTCCACTTAAAGCTCCCACTTTCTTAAAAACGGTATCACCTGTAAATAGAAATTTACCTAACAGTGTACGCACTTCTTCGTTTGTCCAGTCGGGAACTTCATCATGTATTGTTTGCATGACTGTTTTATTCAAATCTAATGCTTCTGCTTGGTTTTGTTCAAAATAACCAGGGATAACATTATGATCTCCCAGTTTCACAGTTCCTTCTGTGGGAGGTTCTACACCCATAATCATTTTTAACAGTGTAGATTTTCCTGCACCATTAGGACCTAAAAAGGCGATTCTATCACCTCTTTCTATCAACAAATTAGCACCTAAAAACAGAATTTTATCCCCATAAACATGGGTTAACTCTTTAATTTCTACTACTTCTCTACCGCTACGAGGTGCGGGGGGAAAGCGAAAATGTAAAGTTCTAACTCCTGCGGTTGGTGCTTCAATTCTTTCAACTTTTTCTAATTGCTTTTCTCGGCTTTTTGCTTGGGTGCTGCGAGTTGCACTAGCGCGGAATCTATCTACAAATGCTTGCTGTTTTTCTAATTCTTTTTGTTGACGTTCAAAGGCACTCATTTGTGCAGATTCATTTTCTGCTTTTTGTTGTAGATATGCTGAATAATTACCCAGGTAAGTGCTAGAAACTCCTCTTTCAGTTTCGACAATTTGTGTACAAAGTCGATCCAAAAATTCCCGGTCATGGGAAACTATCACCATTGGAGTGAGTAATTTTTTCAGGTAATTTTCTAACCATTCAATGGTTTCTAAATCTAAATGGTTTGTCGGTTCGTCTAGTAGTAATAAATCTGGTTCTTGCAGGAGAATTTTACCTAAACTCATCCGCATTTGCCAACCGCCAGAAAAAGCACTGACTAGGCGATCGCCATCTTCCACTTGAAAGCCCATTTCCGGTAAAATCTTACCAATGCGAGCATCTAAACCATAACCATCCAACGCTTCAAACTGACGCTGTAATTTATCTAACTTATGAATCAGTTTATCTAATTCCTCCAGAGTGGCAGTTTCCATTTCCCGTTGTACTTCGTGCAAAGCTAACTGAACTGCGTTAGCTTCCTTGAAAACTGTCCAAAATTCTTCATTAACTGTCCGCGTTGGATCAACTTCAAATTCTTGGTTGAGGTAAGCTATGTGTAAACTAGCAGGGCGGATAATTTCCCCAGCAGTGGGTTCAATTTCCCCAGAGATAATTTTCAGTTGGGTAGACTTTCCCGCACCGTTAACACCAACCAAACCAATGCGATCGCCTGGTTTCACTTCCCAGTTGATATCCTTTAAAACTTCGCCTGTAGGGTAAATTTTACTAATGTGTTCCAGTCGCAACATGAAATATCTCTCAGATAGGGGATATAAGGGGTAAAGCTAACGCCATACTCAATCTTAACAAAATTTAACGACATATTTACAAGAATTTAGGAGTTCAGGAGTTCAAAAGTTCAGGAGTTCAGGAGTCAGGAGTCAGGAGTCAGGAGAAAGAATTGATTTTTTTTCAGCATTTAGCCGTCGGTTTCCTTCGGGAGCATCCCAAATGTGTAAGTTTATTTTTTGCTTGAGGTCAAGACGTGAAATGAACGAACCACGTTCACCGAAGGTGTTCCCGAAGGGTAGGTACGAAGGACACAAAGGTAAGAGATTTTTAGAGAGTTTTTGGTGTTGCAGCGGTTATTTTTTCAAAATTGAGATGCTCCCGTTTCCTTCAGTACCTGAAATATTGAAATACAAAGAACGAAAATAAACAGAAACAGATAAAATTCACGAAATTAAAACTTCACGAAATTAAAACTTCTCAATTCTTGCTCATGCTGCTATTAGCTGATTACTGTTTACTAATTACTAATTATTGATTACTGATAGCTTATTACTGACTTCTTGAACTCCTGACTCCTGACTCCTGACTCCTGACAGCTTTTTGCTACTTAACAATAATTAACATCAAAATAAATAGAATACACCTGTATTGTGTCTAACAAGGTTGACATTTTGCCATCCTTTAAAGAATCATCTTAGGGAACCCGAAGAGTCAAGAGGAAACTATGCACACAGTTATTCTCGTTCTGGTTGAGGTGTTAATTGTAATTGGAATGTCAAGGTTAGTAGGATTGGCATTTAAATCAATTAAACAACCTTTAGTCATCGGTGAAATTGTCGCTGGTATAATGTTGGGACCATCATTATTTGGTTTCATTGCTCCCCATGCAGCAGCTACACTGTTTCCAGCAGAAACCATACCTTTCCTGAATGTTTTATCTCAGGTAGGACTAATATTTTTCATGTTTTTGATAGGTTTAGAGCTAAATCCCAAATATCTCAGCGGTAATTTAAAATCAGCTATTATTATTTCCAATATCAGCATAATTGTGCCGTTTTCTCTAGCTGGGATTTTATCTTTGCTGCTGTATCCACTCATTGCTAATGCCAGTGTATCCTTTACGGCCTTTGCTTTATTTTTAGGTGCAGCAATGTCAATCACAGCTTTTCCTGTATTGGCGAGAATTATCACCGAAAATAATTTACAAGGCACAAAATTAGGAACATTAGCTTTAACTTGCGCCGCCGTTGATGATGTAACAGCATGGTGTATTTTAGCAATAGCGATCGCCGTTGCTCGTAATGGTAGCATCGATCAAAAAGCTATCCTCACCATTGTTGAAAGTCTCATCTACATTGGTTTTATGTTCACCGTTGGGCGGTGGTTTCTCCAACGTCTTCTTACCCATTATCACCGCACAAGAAAGTTAAGCCAATTTCTTCTAGCGTTAATTTATATGGGAGTAGTTGCATCTGCTCTCATTACTGAATTTATCGGTATTCACCTGATTTTCGGTGCATTTTTATTAGGTGCAGTCATGCCCAAAAATGCTGAATTAGTCAGAGAATTAGCCATAAAAACTGAAGATTTCGTCTTAATTTTTCTCCTCCCTGTTTTTTTTGCCTATAGTGGTTTAAGAACACAAATCGGTTTACTCAACAGTCCACAATTATGGTTACTATGTGCATTAGTTTTAGGAGTAGCCATAGCAGGTAAATATTTTGGTGCTTATTTCGCCGCCCGTGTCAGTGGGATTAATAAAAGAGAAGCATCAGCCCTGGGTTGGTTAATGAATACTCGCGGTTTAACAGAATTAATTGTTTTAAATATTGGTTTGGAATTAGGAGTAATATCACCTTTACTATTTACCATGTTGGTAGTGATGGCTTTGGTAACAACATTTATGACATCACCATTATTAGAATGGACATATCCCAAACGGTTAATTAAATTAGATGTTGTTGAACCAGAACCAAAACAAGAGACAAATACAAACACAGAAATAATAGAAACAATAGAATCTTTTGTTACCCCATATCGGATTTTAGTACCTGTAGCTAACCCCAGCACCCAAAAAGGTTTAGTGCAATTAGCAGTAGCGATCGCCCTCAACTATCGACAACCTGCGGTGATCAATCCTCTCAGTTTAATCGAATTAGAGGAAGACTACGGTTTTGAAAATACACCCACAGAAGCTAACCGCTTAATTACCGAGCGTCATCACCAACTAGAAGAATTAATTGATACTCTAGAACCGCCAATCATTCGCTCTTATATCCATCCTATCGTTCGTATCTCTAGTAATGTCGCCAGAGAAACAGCCCAAATAGCCCAAATAGAACAACCAGACTTAATACTTGTAGGATGGCATCGCCCAGCCTTTAGTAATAATCGTTTAGGTGGTAGAGTGGGACAAATTCTCAGCACCGCACCAGTAGATGTAGCAGTATTCATAGATAGAGGAGGCGATCGCCAGGAAAATTTGCTAGTTCCCTACTCTGCAAATATCCATGATGACTTAGCCCTGATCCTTGCCCTGCGACTACTCATCAACCGTGATACCTGTATGTTGCAGATTTTACAAGTCTTAACAGCAAATCAAACCCAAGATGAATTAAGTTATGAATTAAACGGAATGATTTCCCAACTACCAGCCAATGTACGCGATCGCATAGAAATCAAAACCATCAGCGATCCAGAACCCATGTCAGCCGTACTTGCAGCCTCAGAAAATGTTGACTTAACCATTGCAGGTACTAGTCGCGCTTGGGGTATCGAAAGACAAACTCTAGGAAGATACACAGATGAACTTGCTATTCAATGTCGTTCTTCCCTACTTATCACCCGTCGTTATAGTCAAGTTACCTCTCATCTGAGTTCCCTACTACTAGAAACCAGCTACCAAGAAACAATACATAATTCGTAATTCGTAATCACCAATCATCAACAACATCTAAAATATGAAAAGTCTACTCAAAACCAGGCAAGTTTTACCATCAAATATTTTGCAGTTAAGCTTATTGTTATTATCTACAACAATAATCCTAAATACTTGCATTAATCTGGCAATTGCCAATTTACCAAAACCAAAAGCAACACTCAACAAATGGCAACTTAACCCCAAATCTCAACAGCTAGAAATTACCCTTTCCGCAAACACCAAACCAGAGTATTTCTACCTGGATCAACCCCCCCGTCTAGTTGTAGATTTGCCTAACACCCAACTAGGCAATGTCAACACCCAAAAAAGCTATTCTGGAACAATCCAGAAAATTCGCGTTTCCCAATATAGCCCACACATCACCCGCCTAGTCATCGACTTAAAACCAGGAACTTTTGTCGATGTCAACAAAGTAAAACTGCAACCCGCTTCCCCAAAAAACCCCACGCGCTGGGTATTACGCCCCATATTCTCCCATCATAATAACACCACTACCAAAAATCAACCATCTCCATCATCTTTCATGACTCTCCCACCACCAACCACCAACTTACCCACCAACCAACAACCTTTAGTAACAGCACCACCCCTAAATTCTCAAAACCCCTCTCTATTATCCAACTTAACCATCATCCCCCCCAATTCTGCCAATTCTTCAGAAAACACCAACATGATTACAATTCCTAATTATTCTGCAAATATTCCTAATTCACAGAACTATTCAAATCAAAATTTTAGCGTTCCTATCATTGAATTTGGGCAACCCATACCCACAACTAACTGGTGACTGGTGACTGAGAATACAATTTTGGATTTTGGATTTTGGATTTTGGATTGTTTTTGTCAACTTCAATCTAAAATCTAAAATCTAAAATCTAAAATTATTCTGACTCCTTGAACTCCTTCTCCTAGAACCTTTCCGTCTCTTGAGTCGGTGCTACTGCACCTGGTTGAGACAAGAAGAAATTTTGAGCAGATTCATTTTGATATATACACCTAATATCTGGCTTTTCACTGTCCAAATCACCAGTAAAGCCAAAAGTATTCAAGCGATTTTTACACTCTCTCACCTGATCAGAAGTAACCAATCTCTTATTTTCCAAAATAGCCCAGTTATTTTGCCGCAATACACATCCAGGACGAATACTAGGCTGGGCAACATAGACATTAAAAGGGTTCAGAGTGACAAATAATCTTGCATCCATCACCATCGCACTAGCCCCATACTGCACACAAATTTCCGGGTTTGGTGCTTTAGTATCAATAAATTCACGGGAAGCCACATTGGATGGACTTAAAGTAGTTGTAGAACTAAAAGCAATACCAATCCCAATACCTAAAATCAACACCCCTCCCAAAACGGCAATAGTGGTGAAATTAAAGAGAGGAGATTGGAAAACAGAGGTTTTAGAAGCAGTAGCTGATCTACCAGTTGATTTACGTCTCATTTTTGCTTGATCACCTTCACGCCAATTTTGAGGAGGGAGTGGTTGCTTCTCTCCTTACTTCAGTATGACGACTCTTGAGGAAAATTGTCCCATATTTTCCATGTAATTCTGCTAATTCTTGTGGGGTGGGCATCTTAGCTGCTTAAATCATGTAATAATAAGTAAGTATATTATTATATTTTATATACAGCACTTTGCGTAACGATTAGGTACAAAAATTTAGGGCATATCATTACATCAAATTGAAAATGAGATATAACCTGTACCAGATAGACGCGCAAAATGCTGTATGTGTATTAGTAGGACTATCTTGGTAGCTGGTGGTGTACCTCAACAACATAAAAGATGCTGTCTTTTTGCATAAGTCTTAATTGTAAACTGTCCATCAGAGAGGAAAGATAGAATATGAGGCAGGTAATAGCTTATAAGGATGGTGATTATTGGGTCGTAGAATGTCCCAGCCTCAAAGGATGTGTGAGTCAGGGTAAAACGAAAGCAGAAGCACTACTCAATATTAAAGAGGCAATTACAGGTTATATAGCTGCTTTAGAAGAAGATGGTTTACCTGTTCCCGAAGAAAATTTTGAAGCGTTCCTGGTGGTTGTGTGAGCAAGTTACCAAAAATTTCGGGAAGGGAATGTGTGAAAGCTCTTGAGAAGATAGGTTTTTATCAAAAACGTCGAGAGAGTAGTCATATTATTATGCGCCGAAATGCTCCCTTTGTACAAGTTGTAGTTCCAGACCATCAGGAATTAGCAACGGGAACTCTCAGAGCAATTATTAGAGATAGTGGTTTAACCGTTGAAGAATTTATATCTTTGTTGTAAGAAAACGCTGCATCAACTATCTACACTGTTCTGATTACCAGCCATCATTTGCAGCACAAATGCAATGATTTAGAGTCAGCAGTCAGCCAAAAAGCAACTGACCACTGACCATTAACTAACTAGCTAACAGAGTTTTTTCCAGTGAAGTCCAACGGAAATAGCGATCGCCACCCCGTTCAATCACCACTTTCACCCGTGGTTCTAACTTCGGCAAGTTCGCTAAATATTCCACTTCCTGATCAGAAAGAATATTGCCCTCAATAATCCACAGCAATAAACCCTTAGACTTAGGAGGTAGTTGTTCCAAATGAGAACCAATCAAAGGTGGTAGATAATACACATCACCCACCGCCGCACCGCTACCAGTGCTTTTTTTACCCAAATGCGGAGGTCTCACACCATGAACTCCCATCAAATAGGCCGCCACATCTCCCAAACCTCTAGCTGTAATATGGAGGTTAACATAGCCCGCAGCCCGTAAACGACGGCGATACCGACCTTCGTGGCCTCCCTCCAAAGGAACATATACACCCAGAGCGCCAAATTTCTCCAAATCTCGGATGAAACCGCTACCAGTGGTAATTAGTGCCATAGATTTTCGTCTTATTTCACTTAGATATTTCTATTATTTACCTTTGGATGGTAGATTAAGTTAAGTTAAGTTATAGAATTTTATCAAGTCT
Organism: Sphaerospermopsis sp. LEGE 08334; assembly: GCF_015207205.1. Lineage (NCBI taxonomy): Bacteria > Bacillati > Cyanobacteriota > Cyanophyceae > Nostocales > Aphanizomenonaceae > Sphaerospermopsis > Sphaerospermopsis sp. LEGE 08334. Next base: position 89,074 of record NZ_JADEXH010000002.1, read on the forward strand.
CACCATCAACCCCTCTCAAAAAAAATCTTCCCCATCAACCACTGGACAAACACAACTTAATATATTATATTGTTAGATTGTGACCAAACTGTTAAATCAGGTAACTTTCTAAATTAGCAACCTCAAGCCAAAACAGCATCAGTGATTGATGACTGAAAAACAATCTTCCAGCAATATCTGGTAGAAAAGAGCAAGAGACTGGTAAGCTAGAAAAGCATTTAGGTCAAAACAAGAAGCTAAAGGCTCATAACCCACAGCCAAAACCAAGCTTCAGTCCGAATTCACTCCCGCAGCCCCTAAAACAAGGCAAATCCTCAAACAATAGTTTAAGGTATTAAAAGCAGTAGAGCCTGAACAGCAGTTTTCAGGAAATGGATACTGAATGGAAACATCCATTTAAGTCCTACTACCAACGGAGAGTGCTAGAGCAATGGCTTAGACGAAAGCATTGCTGCACAAAAACGTAAAGCAATAGCGTCTTGCATTGATACCAGAAATAATACCTTCCCATAAAAAAGGTAATTATCACTGTTCTGGTGGACAAGAAAGTGAAACAATAGACGGATTCACCAAACAGTAGACAAACAGTTTGTTGCGTCATCAAGAATTTGCACTGTCAAACGCCAGTCCAAATTTGCGGGGATAGAATCTTCACAATGACGTTAAAAAAAACTTGTCTCTTAGAAATCCGATTTCCAGGTCAGCAACTAGATAAGGAGAACCAGTTACTGTGTCTGTAGGTATTCTCGGCACCAAGCTGGGCATGACCCAAATCTTTGATGAAGCAGGAGTAGCCATTCCTGTAACCGTAATCAAAGCAGGTCCATGCACTGTCACACAAGTTAAAACAAAACAGACCGACGGTTACTCCGCCATTCAAGTTGGCTATGGCGAAGTTAAACCCAAGGCATTGAATCAACCGAAACTAGGACACTTGGCAAAATCATCTGCCCCAGCATTGCGGCATTTGAACGAGTATCGTACTGATGCAGCCAGTGAATATGCTTTAGGACAAGAAATTAAAGCAGATATTTTTAGTGAAGGTCAAATTGTAGACGTAATCGGTACAAGTATCGGTCGTGGTTTTGCCGGCAACCAGAAGCGTAACAACTTCGGACGCGGACCCATGTCACACGGTTCTAAAAACCATAGAGCGCCCGGTTCTATCGGTGCAGGTACAACCCCTGGTCGTGTTTATCCTGGCAAACGGATGGCAGGAAGACTAGGTGGAACTCGCGTTACAATTCGCAAACTGACCGTAGTCAAAGTAGATGCAGAACGCAACCTGATCCTGATTAAAGGCGCGATTCCTGGCAAACCAGGTGGATTAGTGAACGTAGTACCCACAAACAAAGTTGGTAATAAATAGTTTTAGTTGATTAGCTGTCAGCATTAACTGACAACTGACCACTAACAAAGGACACAAACATGGTTGAGAGTGTAGTTAAAAATTGGCAAGGCGAAGAAGTTGGACAAACCAGCTTCGAGTTGCGAGTTGCCAAAGAAGAAACAGCGGCGCACATAGTACACCGCGCCCTCGTCAGACAAATGACTAATTCTCGCCAAGGTACAGCCAGCACCAAAACCCGTTCAGAAGTACGAGGTGGCGGACGCAAACCTTGGAGACAAAAAGGCACCGGTCGCGCCCGTGCAGGTTCTATTCGTTCACCATTATGGCGTGGTGGTGGTGTGATCTTTGGACCAAAACCCAGAGATTTCAACTTGAAGCTAAACCGCAAAGAAAGACGTTTAGCACTGCGGACAGCCTTTGTTAGTCGTGCAGAAGATTTAATTGTTGTAGAAGAATTTAGCAACGAACTACAACGCCCCAAAACCAAAGAATTGGTAGCAGCATTAGCTCGTTGGGGAGCAGCACCAGAGCAAAAAACCTTGTTAATTTTGTCTGAGATCGCAGAAAACGTGAATTTATCAGCCCGCAATGTAGAAAATTTAAAAGTAATTGCAGCTGATCAGTTAAATGTTTTTGATTTACTGCACGCCGACAAAATTGTAGTTACATCCTCAGCTTTAACAAAAATTCAGGAGGTCTACAGTGCCTAACTTTGACCCCCGTAACCTACCCGACTTGGTGCGTCGTCCTATTCTCACCGAGAAAGCGACCATCCTCATGGAGCAAAACAAATACACATTTGAAGTAACTCCTAAATCCACCAAGACACAGATTAAAGCGGCAATTGAAGACTTATTTGCAGTCAAAGTTGTCAAGGTTAACACTACTTTACCACCACGCAAAAAACGCCGTGTAGGTAAATTTATCGGCTTTAAGCCTCAGTACAAAAAAGCGATTGTTACCGTCGCCGCTGGGGACGAAGACAAAATCAGACAAGTTCTCTTCCCAGATGTTTAAAAATTGGCGAATGGCGGATCAGGAATTGAGAAAGGTATTGACTACCAATTACCAATTACCAATCACCAATCACCAATCACCAATCACCAATTAGCAAAACAAAATCGTTTATGGGTACTCGTTCTTATCGCCCTTATACCCCCAGTACTCGCCAAGTTACAATCTCCGACTTTGCGGAAATCACCAAAACTGAGCCAGAAAAATCACTAACTGAATCAGTTCACCGTGCCAAAGGCCGGAACAATCAAGGGCGGATAACCAGCCGTCGTCGGGGAGGCGGACACAAAAAACTATACCGGATTATCGACTTTAAGAGAGATAAACGGGATATAGCAGCTACAGTTACAGCAATTGAATACGATCCTAACCGGAATGCGCGAATCGCCTTAGTTCAGTACGAAGATGGCGAAAAGCGGTATATATTACATCCCAATGGCTTGAAAGTAGGCGCGAAAATTATTGCTGGACCTGAAGCACCTTTTGAAGATGGTAATGCTCTGCCTCTGTCTAACATTCCCTTGGGTACTAACGTTCACAACGTAGAACTGACAGCAGGTAAAGGCGGTCAAATCGTTCGTGCTGCTGGTGCAACAGCCCAAGTAGTGGCTAAAGAAGGTAACTATGTGACATTGAAATTACCTTCCGGTGAAGTGCGGATGATTCGCCGTGAATGCTACGCTACCATCGGACAAGTAGGCAACACCGACGCGAGAAACCTGAGTGCTGGTAAAGCCGGACGGAATCGCTGGAAAGGTCGCCGTCCCAAGGTCAGAGGTAGCGTCATGAACCCTGTAGATCACCCACATGGTGGTGGTGAAGGTAGAGCGCCCATTGGTAGATCAGGTCCTGTGACACCTTGGGGTAAACCAGCGTTAGGTGCTAAGACCCGCAAGCGCAAAAAAGCCAGCACTAAATTAATTGTACGTCGTCGCCGTAAGTCTTCTAAACGGGGTCGTGGCGGTCGTCAGTCTTAGAATTTTAGATTTTAAATTTTGGATTTTAGATTCGGTTAACTTGTGGAAATCTGCAAAATTATGAAAATAATAGCAGTCTTGACAAGTAGCTTGAATCATCCAAAATCCGAAATTATCAATCCAAAATCGAAAATCAAAAATCCAAAATTGAACTATGGGTCGTTCTTTAAAAAAAGGTCCTTTCGTTGCTGATCACTTACTCAGCAAAATCGAAAAGCTGAACGAGAAAAACGAAAAGCAAGTCATCAAAACTTGGTCGAGAGCTTCAACAATCATACCCGTTATGGTGGGTCATACCATCGCTGTACACAACGGTAAACAGCACGTCCCCGTATTTGTGAACGAACAAATGGTAGGACATAAGCTGGGAGAATTTGCTCCAACCCGCACCTACAGAGGTCATGGTAAGAGTGATAAAAAATCGGGGAGATAGTCATTAGTCATTAGTCATTAGTCATGAGCTAAGAACAAATGACCAATGACAAATGACCAAAACGGAGAAAATTATGGCAACTGATACTACAGAAGTTAAAGCGATCGCTCGTTATATCCGCATTTCTCCCTACAAAGTGCGTCGTGTACTGGATCAAATCCGGGGGCGTTCATATCGGGAAGCACTAATCATCCTGGAATTTATGCCATACCGCGCCTGTGAACCAGTATTAAAGGTGTTAAGAAGTGCGGCCGCTAATGCTGAACACAATGCAGGTTTAGATCGTGCAGAATTGGTAATTACTCAAGCTTATGCTGACCAAGGTCCAGTTTTAAAACGGTTCCAACCCAGAGCGCAAGGAAGAGCTTACCAAATTCGCAAACCGACCTGTCATATTACTGTTGCTGTCGGTGCAGGTGCTACTGCTGCTAAATAAGCAGCCAAATAAGCACTCATACAGCCACAACTAATTGCGTACAGTAAGAAATTTTAGAGGAAGCATTTGTGGGACAGAAAATTCATCCAGTCGGTTTTCGTCTGGGTATTACACAAGAACATCAATCCCGTTGGTTCGCAGTTCCTGACCGTTATCCAGCACTGCTGCAAGAAGACCACAAACTCCGTCAATACATAGAGAAAAAACTGGGAAGAAACGCTCAAAATAACGCTGGTATTTCCGAAATCCGCATTGAGCGCAAAGCTGACCAAATCGACTTAGAGTTACGGACAGCTAGACCAGGTGTGGTAGTAGGTCGGGGTGGACAAGGTATAGAATCACTGCGTACCGGACTGCAAGACTTGTTAGGTGGTCAACGGCAAATTCGCATTAACGTTGTGGAAGTACAAAAAGTTGATGCTGATGCTTATTTAATTGCCGAATACATCGCTCAACAATTAGAACGCCGTGTTTCCTTCCGTCGGGTAGTGCGCCAAGCGATTCAACGCGCCCAAAGAGCCGGAGTACAAGGAATTAAAGTTCAAGTGGGTGGTCGCCTCAATGGTGCGGAAATTGCCCGGACAGAATGGACTCGTGAAGGTAGAGTGCCTTTACATACACTGCGTGCTGACATTGATTATTCATACTGTACAGCCCAAACAATTTACGGAATTTTGGGTATCAAGGTTTGGGTATTCAAGGGTGAGATTATCCCTGGACAAGAAGAAGCACCACAACCATCAGGAAGGGAGCGTGAACCCCGTCGTCGTGACCAAAAACGCCGTCGCCAACAATTTGAAGACCGCTCAAATGAAACATAGTCATTAGTCATGACCAATGACAAGTGACTAATGACCAATGACCAATGACTAATGACTAATCATGTTAAGTCCTAAAAGAACGAAATTCCGCAAACAACAACGCGGACGCATGGAGGGTCTAGCACACCGTGGCAGTACCCTGAACTTTGGGGATTTTGCCCTACAGGCACAAGAACCATGCTGGATTACTTCCCGGCAAATCGAAGCTTCCCGTCGGGCAATGACTCGTTACATTCGCCGGGGTGGAAAAATCTGGATTCGCATCTTCCCAGATAAACCCGTTACCATGCGTCCTGCAGAAACCCGGATGGGTTCCGGTAAAGGTAATCCCGAATTTTGGGTAGCTGTAGTTAAACCAGGTCGGATTTTGTTTGAAATCGCTGGTGTATCCGAAGAAATAGCTCGTGAAGCTATGAGATTGGCGGCTTATAAGTTGCCCATCAAAACTAAGTTTATTGTGCGCTCTCAACCACAGGAGCAAGAATAGGTTATGGCTCTTCCCAAGATTTCAGAAGCTAGAGAATTAAGTGATGAAAAACTAGCTGAGGAAATAGTCGCTGTTAAGAAACAACTATTTCAATTACGCTTGCAAAAAGCCACCAGACAGCTAGAAAAACCTCACCAGTTTAGACACGCCCACCATCGCCTAGCTCAACTGTTGACAGTAGAGGGAGAACGGAAACGGGCAGCAAGTCAATCGACTCAAGAAGCAAAGTAGGAGATTATGGCAGTCAAAGAACGAGTTGGCTTGGTAGTGAGCGATAAAATGCAAAAAACCGTGGTTGTCGCTGTAGAAAACCGCGCTCCTCACCCCAAGTACGGCAAAATCGTAGTTAAAACCCGGCGCTATAAGGCTCACGATGAAGATAATAACTGCAAAGTGGGCGATCGCGTGCGGATTCAGGAAACTCGACCCCTGAGCAAAACTAAGCGTTGGCAAGTTACAGAAATTCTTAACGCTAAAGCTACAACATAAATGGTTGTTAGAAAATTAACAACTCTAACCGGGAGACTAAGTTGTGATTCAACCCCAAACTTATCTGAATGTCGCAGATAATAGCGGTGCCAAAAAACTCATGTGCATCCGCGTATTAGGCGCAGGTAATCGTCGCTATGGTGGCGTAGGCGATAAAATTATCGCTGTTGTGAAAGAGTCTAACCCCAACATGGCTGTCAAAAAGTCTGATGTTGTGGAGGCAGTAATTGTTCGCACCAAGAAAAGTATTAATCGTGACAGCGGTATGAGCATTCGTTTTGATGATAATGCCGCAGTCATCATCAACAAAGATGGCAATCCCAGAGGTACACGGGTGTTTGGACCAGTGGCACGGGAATTACGCGATAAAAACTTTACCAAAATAGTTTCTCTCGCGCCGGAGGTGCTGTAATGGCAAAGCCAAAACCTAAAGTGTTTCATAAAATGCACGTCAAAACCGGCGACACTGTACAAGTGATAGCTGGTAAAGATAAAGGCAAAGTGGGAGAAGTGATTAAAGCACTACCCCAAGACAGCAAAGTTATTGTTAAAGGTGTCAACATTAAGACCAAGCACGTTAAACCTCAGCAAGAAGGTGAATCTGGTCAGATTGTTAACCAAGAGTATCCTATTCATAGTTCCAATGTGATGCTCTATTCCACCAAGCAAAACGTCGCTAGTCGTGTCTGCTACACTTTTACCTCTGAAGGGAAGAAAGTGAGAATGTTGAAAAAAACAGGTGAGATTTTAGATAAATAAGCCTGTAAACAGGTTGAGATTTTAGATTTGAGTAGATTTAAAGATATTCAATCCAAAATCTAAAATCCAAAATCTAAAATTCCCTGACCAAGCCCAGGGATAATCAGGACAAATAACTATGGCGACAACTAGACTCAAAACTGTATATCAAGAGACAATTGTCCCCAAACTAACCCAACAGTTTCAGTACACTAACGTACATCAAGTACCTAAAGTGGTGAAAATCACTGTTAACCGGGGTTTGGGTGAAGCTGCTCAAAATGCTAAAGCATTAGAAGCATCTTTAAACGAAATTGCACTGATCACTGGTCAAAAACCAGTAGTGACAAGAGCAAAAAAGGCGATCGCTGGCTTCAAAATTCGTCAAGGTATGCCTGTTGGCATCATGGTGACTCTCAGAGGCGAACGGATGTATGCCTTTCTCGACCGTCTGATCAGCCTCTCATTACCTAGAATCCGCGACTTTCGCGGTGTTAGCCCCAAAAGCTTTGATGGGCGGGGTAACTATACTCTAGGTGTACGAGAACAGCTAATTTTTCCAGAAGTCGAGTACGACAGCATCGATCAAATCCGTGGTTTAGATATTTCTATCATCACCACAGCGAAAAACGACGAAGAAGGGCGTGCCTTACTTAAAGAAATGGGAATGCCCTTTCGCGATCAATAAGTTCATCTAAAGAGGGAACGATGGCGGCTAACGACACAATTGCAGATATGCTGACGCGCATCCGCAATGCTAACCTGGCAAGGCATCAAACAACACAAGTGCCAGCGACAAAAATGACTCGTAGTATTGCCAAGGTACTACAACAAGAAGGCTTTATTTCTGAAGTTTCAGAAGCCGGAGAAGGGGTCAAGCGTAACTTAGTAATTTCCCTGAAATACAAAGGTAAAAATCGCCAACCCTTAATTACAGCACTGAAGCGTGTAAGTAAACCTGGTTTGCGAGTTTACTCCAACAGAAAAGAATTACCAAGAGTGCTAGGTGGCATCGGTATTGCCATTATTTCTACATCCAGTGGGATTATGACTGACCGTGAAGCGCGTCGTCAGAACTTGGGTGGTGAAGTGCTTTGCTACGTTTGGTAAAAACTAAGATCAGGAGTATGGCTAACGCCACGCTTCGCTATCAGGAGTTTAGGAGTTCAGGAGTTCAGAATTTTTTCAGGGTTATTAACCACGACTCATTCTCGTACTCACAACTCATAACTGACAAAGGACAAAATTAAATCATGTCTCGTATTGGTAAACGTCCAATTACTGTTCCCGCCAAAGTACAAGTGGCGATTGATGGCACAAAGGTAGTGGTGAAAGGTCCCAAGGGAGAACTTTCCCGTGACCTACCTGCCAATGTCATTGTTTCCCAAGAAGGGGAAACACTGTTGGTAACTCGTCGGGATGAAACCCGTACCTCTAGACAAATGCACGGTTTAAGCCGGACTTTAGTTGCCAACATGGTTGAAGGCGTATCCCAAGGTTTTCAACGGCGCTTGGAAATTCAAGGGGTCGGTTATCGCGCCCAAGTTCAAGGCCGTAACCTAGTTTTGAATATCGGTTATAGCCATCAAGTACAAATTGAACCACCAGACGGAGTTCAGTTTGCTGTAGAAAATAACACCAACGTCATCGTCAGTGGCTATGACAAAGAAGTGGTAGGCAACACAGCAGCGAAAATCCGCGCTGTACGTCCACCTGAACCATACAAAGGTAAAGGTATCCGCTACGCCGGTGAAGTGGTCAGACGCAAAGCTGGTAAGACTGGTGGTAAAGGTAAGAAGTAAACATGAAACTTACTCGTAGAGAATCAAAACAGCGTCGTCATCGGCGCGTGCGTGGTAAAGTTAGCGGTTCCCCAGAACGCCCACGTTTAGCCGTATTCCGGTCTAATGAGCATATTTATGCTCAAGTCATTGATGATACACAACATCAAACTATTGTCGCAGCATCAACTGTAGAACCAGAGTTGAAATCTAACTTAGATTCTGGTGCTAACTGTGATGCCTCAGCGCAAGTTGGTAAGTTGATAGCAGTGCGTTCCTTAGAAAAAGGTATTACCAAAGTCGTTTTTGATCGCGGTGGCAACCTCTATCATGGTCGCATCAAAGCACTAGCTGAAGCAGCGCGCGAAGCAGGTTTAGATTTCTAAAGTCATCTGTCAGGGAACAGCGAACAGGGAACAGTAATAACTGAAAACCAAAAACTGGCAACTGGCAATTGACTAATGACCAATGACAACTAACGTTGAGAGAGCATGAATTATGGCAACGGGTCGTCGTAAAGCAAGTAAAGCAAAAAAAGAAGAAACCAACTGGCAGGAACGAGTGATTCAAATCCGTCGTGTTAGTAAGGTAGTTAAAGGTGGTAAAAAACTCAGTTTCCGAGCAATTGTGATCGTTGGTAACGAACGCGGTCAAGTTGGTGTGGGAGTAGGTAAAGCCTCTGATGTGATCGGCGCTGTGAAAAAAGGTGTGGCAGATGGTAAAAAACATCTGATTGACATCCCTATCACCAAATCTAATTCTATTCCTCATCCAATTGATGGCATTGGTGGAGGAGCTAAAGTTATTATGCGTCCAGCCGCACCTGGTACTGGTGTAATCGCCGGTGGTGCAGTGCGGACTGTATTAGAGTTGGCTGGAGTACGTAACGTTCTCGCTAAACAATTAGGATCTAATAATCCTCTGAATAATGCTAGAGCCGCTGTTAATGCTCTATCTACACTGCGGACATTCGCGGAAGTCGCTGAAGATCGGGGCATTTCTGTAGAGAATCTCTATATTTAGTCATGCTTTGATATTGGATTCTCCATATAAAATCCATAAGCACAACGAGATTATCAATCCCAAATCTAAAATCCCAAATCAAAATGAGACTCAACGATGTTAAGCCCCAAAAAGGCTCGAAAAAACGCCGTAAGCGTGTAGGTAGAGGTATTTCTGCTGGTCAAGGCGCTAGTGCAGGTCTAGGTATGCGGGGTCAAAAATCTCGTTCTGGTAGCAGCACTAGACCAGGTTTTGAAGGTGGTCAACAGCCATTGTACCGCCGGATACCCAAACTCAAAGGTTTTCCCGTCGTTAATCGTAAAGTTTACACTACGATAAATGTAGAGAAGTTGGCCTCCCTACCTGCTAATTCAGAAGTAACTTTGGCTTCTTTAAAGGAAGCTGGTATCCTCACTGCGGTGAAGGGACCCTTGAAAATCTTGGGTAATGGGGAATTGAGCGTTCCGCTCAAGGTGCAAGCGGCGGCTTTCACAGGCCAAGCTCGTAGCAAAATTGAGGCGGCTGGCGGAAGTTGTGAAGTCTTAGACTGAGCCAGGAAACAGCACTCCCAGCTAGTCAACTCGCTTCCAGCGCCTGGTTAACTATAAAGGTAGCACTCTATGATCAGTCGAGACAAAGCCCCAACGGCTCAAGAAACTTTTATGCAGATGGCGCAAGCAGCTGGACTGAGAGGAAGGCTGCTGGTCACAGTCGGTATTTTAATTTTGGTTCGCCTGGGTATCTTTTTACCAGTTCCAGGAATTAATCGCGAGAGATTTGCAGAAGCTATATCCGGCAATAATTCCATTTTCGGTTTATTGGATATATTTTCGGGACGGGGACTCTCTACACTGGGGGTATTTGCTCTGGGGATTTTGCCCTTTATCAATGCGTCTATTATCATCCAATTACTGACTGCTGCCATTCCCTCTTTAGAAAATTTACAGAAAAATGAAGGGGAAGCTGGAAGGCGGAAAATATCGCAAATTACCCGCTATGTGACGGTTGGTTGGGCTGTGGTTCAAAGTACGGCTTTTTCAGCATTGTTCTTACAACAATTTGCCGTTAATCCCGGACCAGTTTTTGTGGCAGAAACGGCGATCGCTCTCACTGCTGGTTCCATGTTTGTCATGTGGGCATCGGAACTGATCACAGAAAGAGGTATTGGGAATGGTGCATCTTTGTTGATTTTTGTCAACATTGTTGCTTCTTTACCTAAATCTTTAGGCGATACCATTGACTTGGTACAAGTGGGCGGACGGGAAATAGTTGGTCGTGTGATTGTCCTCGTACTGGTTTTTATAGCTACCATTATCGGTATCGTGTTCGTGCAGGAAGGAATGCGCCGCATTCCCATTATTTCTGCACGTCGTCAAGTAGGTAGACGAGTTTTGGCAGAACAACGGAGTTTTCTTCCTTTACGCCTCAATCAAGGCGGTGTGATGCCAATTATTTTTGCCGCTGCTATCCTCAGTTTGCCACTGCTAATAGCCAATTTCACTAAAAATGCTGACTTGGCAAATATCGTCAATACATACCTCAGTCCCAGTGGTTCTGGTTCTTGGGTTTATGCTTTGGTGTACATGGTTTCTATTATCTTCTTTAGCTATTTCTATTCTTCGTTGATTCTCAACCCAGTAGACGTGGCGCAAAATTTGAAGAAAATGGGTTCTAGTATTCCCGGTATTCGTCCCGGTAAGGCTACCAGTGAGTATATTGAGCGTGTCAGTAACAGATTGACTTTTTTAGGCGCACTCTTTTTGGGCTTAGTGGCTATTATTCCCACTGCTGTAGAAAGCACTTTAAACGTGCCAACTTTTAGAGGGTTGGGTGCTACCTCTTTATTAATTTTAGTGGGCGTGGCAATTGATACGGCAAGGCAAATTCAGACCTACGTTATCTCTCAACGCTATGAAGGAATGGTGAAACAATAGTGACGCGATTAATCTTCTTGGGACCACCTGGTGCGGGTAAAGGAACTCAGGCTAAAGCCTTGGCTGATTTTTTAAATATTCCTCATATTTCCACTGGGGACATTTTACGCCAAGCCATTACAGACCAAACAGATTTGGGTAAAAAAGCCCAAGAATACATGGATAAGGGTGATTTAGTCCCTGACAAACTGGTGGAAGATATGGTTGAGGAACGACTCCAAAAACCAGATGCAGAACACGGTTGGATTCTTGATGGCTTCCCCCGCACAGTCGCCCAAGCAATTTTCTTGGGAGAACTGTTGGCAAAAGTGGAGAAGGATGAGGAAAAGGTGGTTAACCTGGATGCACCCGATGAGATAGTGATTGCTCGGTTGCTGGGACGTGGACGGAAAGATGATGCTGAAGACGTGATTCGTCATCGTTTAGATGTTTATCGTCGAGATACTGCACCACTCATCAAATATTATGGCGATCGCCAAAAACTTTTGACTGTTAACGGTAATCAGTCCCAAGAAGAAGTCACCACTGCATTAAAAAAGGTCATAACTGTTTAGGGGATGAACAGGGGAAATAAAGGAGCAAATATTCCAATCCTCAATCCCCAGTCCCCAATTCCTTTTAGCTAAGATATATTAATAAACTGTTGATATATTTCGCAATTTGTGTATTCTTACCGATTGCATTTGTGGCAACGGAACAGAAAATTGTCGAGTTGAGGAAAAAATTTGTCTAAACAAGATTTGATTGAAATGGAAGGGACTGTCACCGAATCATTGCCCAATGCCATGTTTCGTGTGGACTTGGACAACGGTTTTAATGTTCTAGCACACATTTCCGGCAAAATTCGCCGTAATTACATCAAAATTCTACCTGGTGATCGGGTCAAGGTGGAGTTAACCCCCTACGACCTGACAAAAGGCCGCATTACCTATCGACTACGGAAGAAATAAAACTATGTAGAGAATCTTACCATAAATCAGCTTATTTGGGATTTACCCATTTGCTTAACTGAAATAATTTCCCTAGAAATGCTATAATTTACTATTTGGAGTCAATTAGAACAGGCATGAAAGTCAGAGCCTCAGTCAAAAAAATTTGTGAAAAATGCAACGTGATCAAGCGCCGTGGTCGCGTTATGGTGATTTGTGAAAACCCCAAACACAAGCAACGTCAAGGATAAAACTCTGATTACCAGAGCTTTGGTGCTATCGAAAGATCACCATCAAAAACCAAGAATGTGATTAATCACGATCTGGTAACTGCGATTAAGAACAAAAGAGGGAGAGATTCATTGTGGCACGAATTTCGGGAGTAGACCTGCCCCGCGATAAGCGCGTAGAGATTGGTCTAACTTACATTTATGGAATTGGGTTAACAAGGTCGCAAGAAATCTTAGCGGCTACTGGTGTGAACCCAGACACCCGCGTTAAAGACCTGAGTGATGCTGATGTAGCGGCTTTGAGAGCCGAAATAGAAAGTAATTATCAGGTAGAAGGTGACTTACGCCGTTTAGAGGCGATGAACATCAAGCGTCTAGTGGATATTGGCTGTTATCGTGGTCGTCGTCATCGTATGGGCTTACCCGTCAGAGGACAAAGAACCCGCACCAACGCCAGAACCCGACGCGGTAGAAGACAAACAGTGGCTGGTAAGAAGAAAGCCCCTGGCAAATAAATAAACTTTCTAGGCTTGCTCATAGCAGCAAGTTTTACCTTAAATTCACCAAACAAATATGGCAAGACAACCAACTAAAAAAACCGGGAGCAAAAAGCAGAAACGGAACGTACCTAACGGCATGGCCTACATTCAGTCTACTTTCAACAATAGCATTGTCACCATTACCGATCAAAATGGAGATGTCATCTCCTGGGCAAGTGCTGGTTCAAGTGGATTTAAAGGGGCAAAAAAAGGAACTCCCTTCGCAGCCCAAACCGCCGCTGAAAGTGCAGGCCGTCGCGCTATGGACCAAGGAATGCGTCAAATTGAGGTGATGGTAAGTGGACCTGGAGCCGGTCGGGAAACTGCGATCCGGGCGTTGCAAGGAGCAGGATTAGAAATTACCCTCATTCGTGATATTACCCCTATTCCTCACAATGGCTGCCGTCCACCTAAGCGCCGTCGAGTTTAAACACTGTAAGAATTCAGGAGTCAGTGGTTCGACTTCGCTCACCAACCGAAGTCAGGAGTTAGAAAGTTTGATAAATCAGTAGATGATCCAATAGAAATTTTTGGCTTAACTGTTAAGAAACTGACTGCTGACCACTGATAGCTGAATGCTTACTAAAGCTGTTAAACACGCTCGGTCAGAAAGTTCATGCTCAGGTAAATCACAGCCAAGGCAATCTGGAAAATATAAAGTAAACTTCAGAAGCAATTGGTGATTTAAAAGCATAACAGCCCTCCCACTGGGAAGGCTGCTCAACTTTCAAAAAAACAGAAAAAACAGAATATTATCATGCCTGCGGGTTGAATTGGTAAATCAAACTTTCCCTGCTTTAAATATTGGTTTAAATGTTGGCAGTTTGATCCATCACAGTCACAGATCAGAGCATAAAGTTAATTCGATAGGCAAATTAATTGCCTGATAGCAGCACCTTAAAAGGGAGGCTACTCCGTGGCGCAGTTTCAAATTGAATGTGTAGAGTCTAATACAGAGGAAAGTCGCAGCCATTACAGCAAATTTGTTCTCGAACCATTAGAACGTGGTCAAGGAACAACTGTAGGTAACGCATTGCGGCGGGTTTTGTTGTCCAATTTAGAAGGGACAGCAGTTACAGCAGTCAGAATAGCTGGGGTTACTCATGAGTTTGCCACAGTTCCCGGTGTCAGGGAAGATGTGCTAGAAATTCTCATGCGAATGAAGGAAGTGATTCTCAAAAGCTATTCTTCTCAACCGCAAATCGGTCGGTTATTGGTTAACGGTCCGGCAACAGTCACAGCGGCACATTTTGATTTGCCTAGTGAAGTAGATGTGATTGATCCTACCCAGTATGTAGCTACTTTGGCTGAAGGTGGCAAACTGGAAATGGAGTTTCGCATTGAAAGAGGTAAAGGTTATCGTACTGTAGAACGGGGTAGAGAAGAAGCCACTTCCCTGGACTTTTTGCAAATTGACTCGGTATTTATGCCGGTGCGAAAAGTCAATTATAGCGTTGAAGAAGCTCGTGGTGATGGTACTCTTAAAGATCGACTGTTATTAGAAGTTTGGACTAATGGCAGTGTTTCACCCCAAGAAGCACTTTCTTCAGCGGCGGGAATTTTGGTAGATTTATTTAACCCGTTAAAAGATATCTCATTAGAACCTACAGATATGGGTTCAGATATCCCAGACGATCCAACTGCTCAAATTCCCATTGAAGAATTGCAGTTGTCTGTCCGTGCTTATAACTGTCTCAAACGAGCGCAAGTTAACTCCGTGGCAGATTTGCTGGATTATACCCAAGAAGACCTCTTGGAAATCAAAAACTTTGGTCAAAAGTCGGCGGAAGAGGTAGTGGAAGCTTTACAGCGTCGTTTAGGCATTACTTTACCGCAGGAAAGAGGTTCTAAACCAAACTAATTTTATTTTGTAATAATTTCAAGTGCATTATTATGCGTCACCGTTGTAAAGTCAAAAAACTTGGTAAACCCGCAGACCAGCGTCGTGCTTTATTGCGATCGCTCACCACTGAGCTAATCCGTCATGGTCGTATTACCACAACTTTAATCCGTGCTAAAGTATTGCGGAGTGAAGCTGAAAAGATGATCACCCTAGCTAAAGATGGTTCTTTGGCAGCACGTCGGGAAGCTTTGGGTTATATCTACGACAAATCACTGGTTCATGCTTTGTTTGAGCAAGCACCTAATCGGTATGCTAACCGCCAAGGTGGTTATACTCGCATCCTGCACACCGTTCCCCGTCGCGGTGACAATGCAGAAATGGCGATTATTGAATTAGTTTAAAGTCAAAGGGAACAGGGAACAGGGAACAGGGAACAGGAAAGATATCTATTAAACATTATAGAACTATTGCCTTTTGCCTCTTGCCTTTTGCCTCTTGCCTCTTGCCTTTTACCAAACCCAGTATGTTAGAAAGCCGCCAGCCAACACCAACTTATCGAGTAGCCTTGGTCATTCAGTATCTAGGTACTAATTTTCACGGCTGGCAACGGCAAAAGGCGCAGCGATCAGTCCAAGAAGAGATAGAAACAGCTATAGCTACTGTTCTGGGGTATCACGTGACACTTCACGGCGCAGGGCGAACTGATGCCGGAGTTCATGCAGCTGCTCAGGTCGCCCATTTTGATGCTACAGGTTATATACCCGCACACAAGTGGGCAACAGTTTTGAACAGTTACTTACCCCCAGATATATTAATCAGGGCTTCGGCGGGTGTAGATGACCGTTGGCACGCTCGCTTTAATGCAGTGTTTCGTCGGTACAGATACACAATCTATACTGAAGCTCTACCAAACTTGTTTGTGAACTCCTTCAGTTGGCATTATTATTATGCTCCCTTGGATGAAAATTTAATTCAAGCTGCCCTGAAACCTCTGCTGGGAAAACATCATTTAGCGGCTTTTCATCGTGCCGGATCAGCGCGATCGCATTCCTGGGTGGAAGTACAAGCGGCGGAATGTTACCGAAAAGGTTCATTGCTGCATATTGAAATTCAGGCAAATGGATTTTTATACGGTATGGTGCGGTTATTAGTAGGAATGCTGGTAGAAGTTGGTTCTGGACAGCGATCGCTCGAAGATTTCACCAACATCTGGCAAACAGAAAACCGGGAAAAAGTGAAATACGCCGCACCACCTCAAGGCTTATGCTTGTTAAGGGTAGGATATCCTGATTTTCCCTTTCCCCAGGAAATTTGGTACGACACCCAACCATATTTAGTGTTTGGTCATTAGTTATTAGTTATTAGTCATTAGTCATTAGTCATTAGTTATTAGTAAAACTTACAACTAATTGCTGATTACTGATTACTGAAAGCTGATTACTGAAAGCTGATTACTGAAAGCTGATTACTGACCACTCAAAACCGACAAAGGAAAAATAACAATGAGTAGTAAAACTTACCTTCCTCCTCAAGAAAAACTTGAGCGCGAGTGGTATGTAGTAGATGCCACCGATAAACGCCTGGGTAGACTAGCAAGCGAAATTGCTATGGTTCTCAGAGGCAAAAGAAAAGCCGAATATACACCCCACTTAGACACTGGTGATTTCGTAGTTGTCATCAACGCCGAAAAAGTAGCAGTTACCGGTAAAAAACGCACTCAAAAAGTTTACCGTCGTCATTCTGGCCGTCCTGGTGGGATGAAAACAGAAACCTTTGCTAAATTGCAACAACGCCTACCTGAACGGATTTTAGAACACGCTGTGAAAGGGATGTTGCCTAAAAACAGCTTGGGTAAACAACTATTTACAAAGTTGAAAGTTTACGCTGGTCCTACCCATCCCCACGCAGCACAAAAACCCAAAGAACTAATTGTTAACACAATTCCTGGAGAAAATTAATAATGACAGTAGCAGAAGCTAATAGCGGTCGCGCTGTGTACTGGGGTACTGGCCGCCGTAAGTCCGCAGTCGCACAAGTACGCTTAGTTCCCGGTGAAGGTAAATTTACCGTTAACGGCAAAGATGGAGAATTATACTTCCAATTCAATGCCAACTACTTAGGAGCGATCAAAGCACCTTTAGAGACTTTGGGACTAGAAAGCGAATATGACATTTTAGTAAAAGCTGAAGGCGGTGGTTTAACTGGTCAAGCTGACTCTATTCGCTTGGGTGTCGCTCGTGCTTTGTGTCAGTTAGATCCTGATAACCGTTCACCTTTGAAAACTGAAGGTTATTTAACTCGTGATCCACGAGCTAAAGAACGGAAAAAATACGGTTTGCACAAAGCTCGTAAAGCTCCTCAATACTCCAAACGTTAATCAATTTTGGATTTTGGATTTTGGATTTTGGATTTTGAATTTTCAACGCAGATGGACGCAGATAAACGCAGATGGTTTTCTGTTAATGTAAGTTGCTAGTTGGGAGTTTTAGAGTTGAGAATGAATTTTTTCTGATTTGTGTACAAGTCACTAAAGCATGAACCACGAAGAAGCGAAGTACACGAAGGAAAGAAGGTTTAGAGAGATTTTCTGTAAGTCCTGTTTTTCTTGGTTATTCTTCCCTGCTGTCCTCTGAAGACTATCACTAGCAATTTGGGTTACTGAATCAATGGTTTTAATTGCGTTTTGATGTTGAATCTAAAATCTAAAATTCTCTTAGTTACCAAAGTTTGAAAGTTATAATTTTGATAGAGAAACACCACAAAAGGAAAAATGGCTAAACCTGATATTCATCCCCAGTGGTATCCAGAGGCTAAGGTCTACTGTAACGGTCAAGTTGTGATGACTGTTGGTTCTACAAAACCGGAATTGCACGTAGATGTTTGGTCTGGAAACCACCCCTATTACACTGGTACTCAGAAAATTATTGACGCTGAGGGTCGTGTGGAACGCTTCCTCCGCAAGTATGGTATGTCTGGCGAACAAGGCGGTAAAAAGAAAAAGTAGCTGGTTGGCTATAGCTTGTGCTGGCAAGATGCCCGCACTACAAGGACCCTGCATGGTTGTGGGGTCACTTGTCATTTTATGCTTGAGCCAACTTGTTATTTTTTAGGAGCTTGTGAAGTCGTTATGGCAGAATCATATTTACTGGAGAAACTTAAATCTGTTGAACAAACTTTTCATGAATTAACTCGCCGTTTGGCTGACCCGGATACAGCGAAAAATCCTGATGAGTATCAAAAAATTGCTAAGTCTCGTTCTTCTTTAGAAGAGGTTGTTAATACTTACGAAACTTGGAAAACTGCCCAGGAAGAATTAATTGGGGCGCGTCAAATTCTTAAAGAGTCTAATGGTGATCCAGAGTTGCAAGAAATGGCAGCTTTTGAGGTGAAGGAATTAGAAGATAAGATAGAACATCTGGAAGACAGGTTGAAGATATTGCTGCTACCTCGTGATCCGAATGATGATAAAAACATCATGTTGGAAATTCGCGCTGGGACTGGTGGTGATGAAGCTAGTATTTGGGCTGGTGATCTGCTGAGAATGTATTCCCGCTATGCTGATACTCAAGGTTGGAGAGTGAAGTTAGTCAGCGAGTCTCTGGGTGAGATGGGCGGTTTCAAGGAAGTAATTCTGGAAATTCAAGGCGATAGTGTTTACAGTAAGCTGAAGTTTGAAGCTGGTGTTCATCGTGTGCAGCGTGTTCCTGCTACGGAGGCGGGGGGTAGGGTACATACTTCTACAGCTACGGTGGCTATTATGCCAGAAGTGGATGATGTAGAGGTGCATATTGACCCGAAAGATATTGAAATGACTACTGCGCGTTCTGGTGGTGCGGGTGGACAAAACGTGAACAAGGTGGAAACGGCGGTTGACTTGATGCACAAACCGACTGGTATCCGCATTTTCTGTACTGAAGAACGGAGTCAGTTACAGAACAAGGAACGGGCGATGCAAATTTTGCGGGCGAAACTCTATGAAATGAAGTTGCGGGAACAACAGGAAGCTGTAACTTCGATGAGGCGATCGCAAGTTGGTACTGGTTCTCGTTCAGAAAAAATCCGCACTTACAACTATAAAGATAGTCGGGTGACTGATCATCGTTTGGGACAGAATTTCACTTTGAGTCCTGTTTTAGAAGGTGATATAGAAACTTTGATTCAATCTTGTATTTCTCAAGATCAACAGGAACGTTTAGCAGAATTAGCTGCTGCTAATAATTAATTTTTAGGTTTAAATTTTTGGTAAAGCCGCTTATTTTGTTGTTGTTTTTTACAGGAATAGGCGGTTTTTTTTATGGTTTTGTTTCGCGCAAAGTGGCAAAGGAGCAAAGGAATGAACCACGAAGACACGAAGGACACGAAGGAATGGAAGTGAAGAAGAGGAAGAAAAGAAGGTTTGAGGGAGATTTTTTTGTGATTTTTGTATTATTCCACTTATATGTAAATTTTTTTTATGCCTCATCAAAAGGATAAAAAACTAGGTATCATAGATGATGATTCATGAATGAGTAAGTAAATGTCACTATCACAATTCCGCGAAAATATTACTCAGTTAATTACAACAGCAGAAACTATGTTAGGTTCACCACGTAGTGGTAAACCAGAAGAAAATACTAAAGATAGTCTCATTGTACCTGTTTTAGATGCTCTCGGTTATACTTCGGAATACCGGACTTTAGAAGGCGCAATTCGTAGTTTAATTGGTACTACGACATGGGTGGATTATTTGCTGCGTAATGAAATCGGAAAACATCCAAAATTGCTCTTTGAAGCTAAAAGTTTATGGGATAAAAATATCTGGGAAGCTAATGAAAAGCAAGTATTAGATTATATCAGAAATTATAGTTTAGATATTGGTACACAAGAGCCTGTTCTTTGGATTATTTTATCTAACTTTCGAGAATGGCATATTTTAAGATTACAGGATCGCAAACCTTTTTGGTCTTTTACAATGGAGGATCTGAAAAATGATCCTGAATTGATTAGTACATTATACAATTGTTTAGTCCGGGAAAATTTATCTAGTAATCGTTTAGAAGCTTTTTATAGTGAAAAATCTAGAGAAGAATTAGGTGCTAAATTTCTAGCAGATTTAAAAATTTGGCGAATTATTATTGCTAATGGTATTAAAAAATCTCACCCTGATTTAAGTTTAGATCAAATTCGTGAAGCTGCCCAAATTATTCTGAATCGATTTCTCTTAATTAGACTTTTAGAAACCTTTAGCCGAGAAATGCCATTTAATTATTTGGGTAGAGTTTATTACAACTGGCAGCAAACTTTTCCTGATTTACCTTTTATTGAAGAATTAAGGCGTGCTTTTCGTCATACATGGGTGGGATATAATACTGAATTATTTCAACCTTCCTGGATTGATGAATTAATTATTGATGTTGAATATTTAGAATCAATTATTGTGATTAATGCTGTTCCCCAACAGGGAATACTTTATCCCATTACAGGAACATTGGCTAATTATCGTTCAATTTATAACTATGATTTTACAACTTTAACCCAGGATATTTTAGGTACTGCTTATGAACAATTTTTGGCTCATCAATTAATTTTAGAAAATGATATTATTCAAATCTTAGAAAATCAAAAAACTCGCAAAAAAGAAGGTATTTTCTATACTCCTAATTATATAGTCCGTCGGATTGTTCAGCAAACTTTACAACCTTTAGTAAAACCGAAAATTGATCAAGCAATTGAATTACTAGCAGCAGGTGAATTACAACAAGCTTATTTAGTAGCAGCATCGGTTTTAGAAATTACAGTGCTTGATCCTGCTTGTGGTTCTGGTTCATTTTTATTAGGTGCATTTGATTATTTATTAACAGAAATTAAACGTTATAATCTAGCTTGTCAAAATGCCAAAATTCCCACAAATTTTGATTTATTTAGTCATGTAGCACCCCAACCAATTATTAATCCTGAAGAACAAATTTTAGTAAAAATGCTGCATGGAGTAGATCGAGATCCCCAAGCGGTTTTATTAGCAAAATTATCATTATGGACTAGGTTATTACGTGCGCGTCCCGGTGAATATGGTAGACGCAATGGTTCTATTTATTCCCATCTCCCTGCACTAACTTTAAATATTCGTGTTGGTGATAGTTTAGTTCATAGTCCTGCTAATTTACAGCCTTTTGAAACACAATTAGCAATAGTCGCAGATTTGGCTAAAATTGCTAGAGATACTACCCAAACAGAAATTGAAAGAAATCAAGCTGTGAGTAATTTAGAAACTAGAATTACCGCAATTAATCAAGAAATTAATCCTGTGTTAACTGCTTTTTTTGCTAGTGATGAAAGTATCAATTCGGTAGTTAATTTAATTAAAAATCGAGATGCTGAAGATAACGAGATAGAAGAAATTAGAAAGTTAATCATACAAGAAAATCATGCTGATCAAAGTTTAGAAAATGGTTTAAAAAATTGGGGTTTAAAAAATTGGACTTCAGGAGAATTAGCAAGGGTAAAATCTGAATTAATGATTTTATCAACTGCGGTTGAGGAAGTTGTACTAAAAAAACCATTTAATTGGGAATTGGAATTTCCTTATATTTTTGATCCTAGATTACCAAAATCAGCAAGAGGATTTTCTGCAATAATTGGTAATCCTCCTTATTTTAATGTTGATGCTACCTTTGGTAGAGGTGCATTAGAATTAAAATGGTTAAAATTTGCCTATCCTGATATTTATACTGATAAAACAGATATTTTATTTTATTTCTTCCGTCGGGGTTTTGATATTTTACAGGAAGATGGTTATTTAAGTTTTATCATTTCTCGTTCTTTTATTCAAGGTGATAAATCTAGAAGTTTACGAGAATTTATTTGTAAAAATACGAAGATAGTTAACATTATTGATTTTTTAGGACATCAAGTTTTTCAAGCGGGAATTGCTACCTGTATTATGCAATTGCAAAGGAAAAATCCTCAACCAGAAGATACTTTTACTACTTTTTATGTTCTGGATTTGGATATTGTGAAAAATACTTTTAAGAATGATGATAATTGTTTAAGTTTAATTGATGGTGTAACCCAGGTAGATATTACCCAATCTAGTTTAAATGATAATCGTTGGCAAATTTCACCCTATAATCATATTTTTGAGAAAATTGATAAATCGGGTACTAAATTAAGAGATATAGACTGGGTACGTTATACAGAAGGTATTACTACAGGTCGTGATTCTATTTTTGAAGGTGAATTTAAACAAAGATTTCCTGATGAATATTATTTACAAAGAGTTGCGATTTCTGATATTAATTCCTATGGTTGTGAACCACCAGATACACAAATTTTGTACTATACTCATCAAACAGAATGGGAAGAATTACCACAGTCTGTCAAAACCTATTTACAGGAAAATCGTTCAGAATTAGAAAGCAGAGATGTTTATAGAAATAAAACCAGTAGTTATGAGTGGTTTCATTTGCATCGGCCACGTTACGGAATGAGAGATGCAAAAATTCTCTTTCCCCGTCGTGCAAATTCTAATAAGTTTTTTGTTGATGAACAGGGAATTTTTGGTTTTAAAAGTGATGTAGCTGCTTATATCAAATGTGCAAATACTGATGTTAATATCCTTTACTATATCTGTGCTTTAATCAATTCCCAAGTTTTAGAGTTTCGCTATCGTGCATTAGGTGGAATTGGCAAATTAACAGGAAAAGGAATATTTGAATATTTTGAAAATCAAGTTGGTGATTTACCAATTCTCCCATTTAATGATGAGACAAATTATGATTATCAAGAATTAATAAAATTAAGTCGTGAAGCTCATGAAATATGGCAAAATCGCTATCAAATTATCACGACTTATGAAGCTAAAGCTGGGAAAATTCCTAGTAAAGAAGTATCGTTAAATGAATATCATCAATTAACAGGTGATTATGCTATTGATATTGAATGGGAAAGTGCTAATGCAAATGCAGAAGGACATTTATTAGCATTAAAAATTGAACCAACTGCAAATGGATATATAATGTGGGGAGAAATTACCGATGATGAAGATTGGAAAGAAGGGGATAGAGAATGGATAGAAATAGCTAACGTGAATATTCGTAATTCTTATTTACGGAGATATCTGTTAGCAAGATTAATTTATTTAACTGAATTTGATGCTTCTTTCCGTCGCAAACAAAAATTATCACGGGAAATAGGAAACTTAGTGAATATTGCTTTTGATGTCATTAAAGTTAAGAGATATGATCAAGATAGATTTAGTAATCTTCGTACTTTAGAAGTGATTGCGAATAGAGTTACACAGGAAGTAGGTAGAGCAGATTTAGAAACAGTTTTGCTCAGACAAATAGAAATCAGAAATCAAATTGATCAAATTGCCTATCGGATGTATAAAGTAGAGGAATATGTAAATATTATCGAGCAAGCTTTAAAAGTTGTGTTGTAATATGAGTAATTAGAAACTTTATTTCCCATCATAATCTAGAAGATCAAATTTTAGATAACCCACATAAACATTTAACCATTAAACTTTGCGTACTCCTCTGCGCATCTGCGTGAAAAAAACTCTGTCTTTTATAACCACTGTCCACCACGAAAACGCCAACGGGGAAAAATAATTCTCATTAAACTTTGCGAACTCATAAAAACCGCCAACCAAACTACAGAATAATGTAATAAAAACGCACCTATTGATAATTCTTCTTTGGGTATAGGTATAGGTAAAAACCCAAAAATCTTTACTCCACAAAAAACAAATATCATCTCCCAAATACCTGCAAAAAATTGATAAGCTGCTGGCCAGTCTCTATCCCAGCGAGACTTTTGCAGATAATTATAAACAACATCCCAAACTAAACCAAAAATAGCAACATAAGCAAGTATAAAGAAATAAACTATATTCGCACCAGAACCTATTAACCCTAAAGCAAAAGGTATGGATACTAATACACCAACAGTTGCTAATAATAATAATCGAGTTTGCCACCGACCAAATAAAGTGGGAGTCATAACAATTAAAAATTAAAAATTAAAAATTAAAAATTAAAAATGGTAAATAGGGAACAGGGAACAGGGAACAGGGAACACGATATATATATATATTTCTCCTGACTCCTGACTCCTGACTCCTGACTCCTGAATTCTTACATACTATAGTTTAAGTTGATAATCTACTTGACAATGATATTGAGATAGTTCAGACCAGTTGAGGACAGCTTCTAATAAGTCCTGATAACCGAGAGTGTTGGGGTGAAGTCCATCTGCTGTCATGCGTTGACTTCTCCAAGTTTCATTATGTGACATCCATTGATCAAAAATATCCAAATAGGGAATTTTTCTTTGTTCACAAGCTTGACGGGTAGCTTCTTTGTAGCGGTATTGATCAGCATGATTGTAGTATAAACAATCGAGAAAAGGCATTTTGGCTTCATCAACCGGGACCATACCGACAAAGAGGACTGGACAAAGTTGTTGTGCTTGATCTAATAATGTGGCGATCGCTGTTTCAAATTCCGCAAAATCTGTATAATTTTTCCCAGTGGGACGACCTAAACGGGGTGAGTCGTTAACGCCAACAGAGAGGATAATTAAATCAGGAACTCGGTTTCTAATTTCTCCACGGTGACGAAATTCTACTTCTAACCGTTGTGAGACTTGCTGAGTGCGATCGCCCCTTACCCCCAAATTATAAAGCACATGACCCACACTATCCGGTAACATCCACCAGCGTCTTAATTGTTCTACCCAACCACCTTTTTCATGGTCCCCATATCCATATACTAAACTATCCCCCAAAGCGACAATTTTTAAAGGTTGACATAGTTTTGGCGTAATAGACAGCATTGAGGAGGAAGGTTTTACAGTTTGCATCTTAAACAAGAATGTAATTGATATCTCTACAATATTCTAGACATTATTACACTATTGTATGGTATATTTTTTATCTTTTATGCACAAAGTTAGAACCCAAAATCCAAAATCTTAAATTAGAACCGTTAAACCAGGCACTAATTTGAAGTATTTACGTCAAAAACGTAAGCAATCAACCGTCGGCTTCCGTCAGTACCTGAAATATGAAATATAAAGAATGAAAAGACACAAATGCAGATAAATAACATTACTGAAATTAACCTGAACTTAAAACCTCTGAATCCTGTCTATTAGCTGTTTCCTGATTGCTGATAGCTGAATACTTACATTTTGCACACCCTCAGAAAATATGAATCATAAATTACTTCACAATTTTAGACTGCTGCATAAATGGTTAATTCAAACCTCTGCCCCAAGAGTGAAATTCAATTTTTTTTCTTCAGATTGTCAACATATAAAAACAATGAATTTAAAAACAATAAATTGGCATCACAAATTTTTTAAAAGGTTGTTTCCCTTTTTGTTTTTAATTTCTTTTGTCACAGTCTTATTAACAAATACCTTTACACCAGTTAACGCCCAAATACCACGTCAAGAAATTCGCGGTGTATGGATCACTAACAATGATTTGGATATATTTAAGGATCGTGCCAAAGTTAACGATGCTGTGACAAAACTACGTCGCCTCAACTTCAATACTATTTATCCCGTAGTGTGGAATTCTGGTTATGTGATGTACCCCAGCAAGATAGCCAAAGATTTAGAAATTCAACCTTTTGTATTTCGTGGTTCAGATGGCCATGATATTCTTGCCGATGTAATTAATCAAGCCCATCGTCAAAATTTACTTGTAGTTCCCTGGTTTGAATTTGGTTTTATGACTCCCCAAACTTCAGAACTAGCATTAAATAAACCAGAATGGTTAACAAAAAAGCGGGATGGTAGCGAAACTTCTGTTAGTGCAGCCGGTGAAGTTGCATGGTTAAATCCCTTTCATCCAGAAGTACAACAATTTATTACTGATCTTTTGGTAGAACTAACATCAAATTATGATATTGATGGTATCCAGTTTGACGATCATACAAGTTTACCCCATGAATTTGGTTACGATCAATATACAGTTGATTTATATCGCCAAGAAATGGAAAAAGATCCCCCAGCAGATTCTCAAGACCCAGAATGGGTAAAATGGAGGGCAGATAAAATTACAGATTTCATGGTGAGACTCAACCAAAGAATTAAAGAAATTAAACCAAAAGTAATTTTTTCAGTTTCACCGAATTACTACGATTTTGCTTACAAACTGCAACTGCAAGATTGGTTAAATTGGGTGAGATTAAACATCGTAGATGAACTAATTGTACAAGTTTATCGTTCTGATTTAAACAGTTTCGCTGCTAAAATTGTCCGTCCAGAAATGCAAGAAGTACAACAACTAATTCCGACTGGAGTAGGAATTATGGCAGGTTTAAGAACTAGCCCAGTATCAATGCAACAAATTACAAATCAGGTGCGAACTGCCCAAAGACAAGAATTAGGAGTAGTTTTCTTTTATTATGAAACTCTTTGGAATCATTCTCAAGAAACATTCCAAGAACGTCTTGCAGGATTTAAAAATCTTTTCCCCTATCCTGCTTGGCGATTAGCATCTGAATAGATTGGTAATGGGTAATGGGTAATGGGTAATGGGTAATGGGTAATGGGTAATGGGTAATGGGTAATTGGTAAAAACTCTTAACTGTCACCTGTCACCTGTCACCTGTCACCTATCATGGTGCTTGATTAAAAACCCATTTGATCCACTGATTTAAAGAGCTAAAAGTATTTAACTTTTTAATACCAGGCGCACGGGCAATATACATCCCATCTACAGCAACTAACGCCGCATATTGCAAACCTAAAAAACTATCAACTGCTGCATAGTGTCCACCTAAAGTTATTGCCCCTGCTACATACATTTGACCTTTAGTATTTCGCATTTCTACTAATTCAAAATTGTTGGCTACTACCAATCTTTCTAAATGATTTAAAGGTAATTTGTAATGTTCAACTAAATCTTCTAATAAGGGATTAGTTTTAACTTTGGCATCAAGTCCGGTAGCATCAATAATAAAATCAGCAGTTAATTTCATTTCCCCAAAACCTTTTTCTTGAATATGGGTAATAGTGTGGTTTTGGGCATCTCTTTCCACACTCACAACTTGACCAAAAGTAATTTGATACCAACCTTCTTTAATACCTGCTTCTGTGATTCTTTGCCAGTCTCCACGATCTGCGGTAGTAGTTCCTCCCCAGTCAGATAATAACCTTTGACGTTCTTCTGGGGTGGCTTTTTCTAACATGACTCGTAGTTCACCACCCCAACAAGCTTTTGGCCAGTTAAAAGGTTGAAACTCATAGTGATTTTTAACAGGACGTTGGGCTTTTTCAAATTTATTCCCTTGGGGTTTAGGCGATCGCATTAAATGTAAAACTGTAATATTGCGATTTTGTTTTCTCACCTCATAAATACGTTGTAAAATTCGTGAAGCTACAATACCCCGTCCTCTAATTAAAACAGTACCACCTTGTTTTTCTAACTGTTCATAGACATGATTATGGTCTTCATAGGCATTAACTACAGACTTAAAATCCTGATATTTTTCCCGATAAGCTTGTAAATCTGGTAAAAATTTAATAGCCGGATATCCCGTAGCTAAATGTAAATAACGACAAACTAAAAAAGCATAATTTCCCGGACCACGAGAATAAGCAACACAATATCTACCATCTTCCGTTTTTCTAATAGCTCTCACTCTACCATAACGATAAGTTTTATCCCAACCAATACGTTTAGCTTCCCGATCTATAGAATCAAAAACATTACCTGCACGGGGAGTATAAGTTTCTGCAAAAGTTGGTTCATTAAAAACTTGCCATAAATATTTAAAAGCTGAATTTATCTGACCTTTTGTTAAATCATGCCAAGATTCTCGCAAAGCATAACTAGGCCATCCCCAAATATTATCAGGACAAGAATCAGAATTAGAACGCAATCTTTCATGTAAAGGAATTTGAGAATTTAAACATAATCTCTTATAACGTGCATAGGGTTCTTTTTCTAATCCTACAGCAATAATTTTTTCAGATTTAACACCACTAATTCTTAATAAATCAACCAAAATAAAACTACCCAAACCAGCACCAACCGCTAAATAATCACATTCATCAACAGGTAAACCAGTAGCATGAATAGCTTGTAAATCAACTTTGTGATTCTGAAATTCTGAAGGTGGAAAATTACTACCTAAAGGCGTAAATAGACGAACTGGAGATATACTAGGATCTGGTATATTAGTATGAGGATTAAATTGAATATTACCAGAATTATTAACTGTTACGGGAGTAGCATTTAAAAGAAATTTAACAGTAATAACATAAGATCCGATTTGTAAAGTATCCCCATTACTTAATTGACAGCGTGTTTGTTTTTGACCATTAATATAAATACCATTAGCACTATTTTGATCAATAACCATCAAATGATTTTGCTGACCGTCTTGTTGCCAATCAATTAAAGCATGATAACGAGAAACTTCATCGCTATTTAACAACATCCGCGAAACACGCTGACCCCTAATTTCTGTAGGTAATTTCGCAAATTCTCGACCAAAAGCAATCGGTAGAGTTAATTTTGGTTCTCGTCTTTCTCCCGTTGTTGGATCTTCCCAACTTAACTGAATTTGTAAATTAGTCATTAGTTATTAGTCATTAGTTATTAGTTATTAGTTATTAGTTATTAGTTATTTTCCTGATTTTCCTATTCCATCTTTTCTGGAGAGCATCCCAATTTTGAAACAATAACCGCAGCAACACCAAAAAATCTCTGAAACTCTCTTACCTTTGTGTCCTTTGCGTCCTTTGCGGTTCAATCATATCAAGACCTTAGATCATTTTTTCCGTTAGATCAAAATTAATTTACATATTTGGGATGCTCCCTCTTTTCTGTCACCTGTCACCTGTCACCTGTCACCAATCACCAATCACCCAATAATTACACTAACAGCAGCAGCTAAAGATGTACCACACCAAGGACAACCTATTTGTAAATTTTCTGGTGGGGAAACTTTATGACATTTAGGACAGTCTAAACCATACACCGAATTTGGTTGTGTTGGAATAGATGGTTTATGGTGGTGATGTACGGGTTGTTTTGGTGGTTGGACTATGATCGTAGAAGGAATACTACTAACAGAAATTGCCGTAACTTGTAGTTGTTGTTGTCCTAAATAAATAATGCTTTTTTCATTTAAAGCTATTTCTCCTTTAACTAAAGATTTACCATCTATTTGTGGGGGGTTTGGTTCACGTAAATTTCTAATATAAAAACGTTGTTGCTGAGAATTAAAAAATATCTCAATGTGTAAACCGGATACTGTCGGATGAGTTAAAACAATATCACACTTTGCTGGATCACGTCCAATGCGACAAGTACCAGCGTTTTTACTGTTATGTTTTTCATAAATTTGTTGAGTTTTATTTTGACCTGCTTCTTGCCACTGTAAAGTTAGTACATTCATGATTTTTAGATAACTTTAATACATTTAATGGATTCAACTTTATGCTGTGGGATTCCTAACATGATTGGTAGCAATTTAGCAAGTCTTGAAAATCAAAATTAAAGAATGATTATCTTCACCATTTATACTTTTTATACTTTATCTGTTTGATGCTAGTTTATCAGCAATGCGTGTAGTTTCTGGCAAACGATATTTAGATGTACACCGTAATACATAGTCAATTGCTGTAGGTAGGCTGATACGATGGCCACTGGAGATATACAAAGGTTTAACTCCAGTACGAGTCCGTAAAACTGCGCCTACTGTTTCATTTTTATGTATTAATGGCTGCCAACTCCCTTTAGCTGCTGGTAGTTCTTCATACTTACCAACAAGTAGGGATTTTGCTACACTTATAGTTGGTATATCCACTAAAACACCTAAATGGCAAGCTATTCCAAATCTGCGAGGATGAGCAATTCCTTGACCATCACACAATATTATATTAGGTATATTTTTAATTTTTTCTAAGGCATCGAGAATAGCGGGAATTTCCCTGAATGATAAAAATCCAGGTATATAAGGAAACGTTGTAGGACGGTATGCCAGGCTTGTTTCCACAACTTTCAAGTCAGGAAAACTTAACACTGCTACCGCTGCACGGCACATTGTACCATCTTCCACAAAACCCATATCCACACCGGCAACGTATTGAATAGGTGTGTTGAGTTGATCGGTGGTAATAACTTGATTTCGTAAAGTTTCTTGAATTTCGATTGCTTCTTCAATGCTAGATGGCCAAGGATGAATTTGTTGAATTTGCATATTGTTTGTCTATTTCAATTGTGATCAAAATCTTGATTTTCCGAAATGCCTACTTTTAATTTTGTATCTTATCTATATATAGACTAAACATTCAACCCCATGTAAATTTTTGCTAAGTTTTTTGTATAAATCTTGATTTTTTTATCTGATAGCTACTCTCAGATACAGTTGAGTTAAGGAACATACAGCCATGAGAAATAATAACATCAATGTCCGTCACAATTCGCAAATTGTATTTTATTTAGGAGGAGGATTATTATTCTTGTTTTTAGCGATGATGCTGCGTCCTTTTGCTATTGTCAATGCTGGTGAAAGGGGTGTTGTGATGCAGTTTGGAAAGGTGCAAGATACAGTTTTAGATGAAGGATTACACCCAATCATTCCCATTGTCACAACAGTTAAAAAGCTCAATGTTCGCGTGCAACAAAATAGTTTTAATGCTGGTGCCGCTTCTAAAGATTTGCAAAAAATTACCACAGAATTAGCAGTCAACTGGCACATTGATCCGTTGAAAGTGAACCGAGTTTTTCAACAAGTTGGAGATGAAGAATTAATTGTTAATGGGATTATGACACCCGCAGTTTCCGAAGTTTTGAAAGCAGCTACAGCTAAAAAGACGGCTGAAGAAATCATCACAAAACGCACAGAATTAAAACAAGAAATCGACGCAAATTTAAAAAGTCGTTTAGAACCTTATGGTGTAATTGTAGATGATGTATCTTTAGTGAATTTTTCCTTTTCTCCAGAGTTTAGTAGAGCGATTGAAGCGAAACAAATAGCCGAACAAGAGGCAAAACAAGCAAGTTTTATTGCCCAGAAAGCGACCCAAGAAGCACAAGCAGAAGTTAACCGTGCTAAAGGTCAAGCGGAAGCTCAAAGATTACAAAGATTGACTTTAACACCGGAATTATTGCAAAAGCAAGCAATAGAAAAATGGGATGGTCGTTTCCCGATGGTGATGGGTGGTAATGGTGCTGTTCCTTTGATTAATATTAATCCTAATGATTTAGCAACTGGACAGAAGAGGAATTAGTTTTTATTAAGATCCCCGATTTCTTGAAGAAGTCGGGGATCTGGTTATTTTATGACTAACTCATTTTTAACCAACCAAATACTTCTTCTACTGTTAAATTTAATTCTATTCCCGGCAAGATAATTAAATCATCTTTTCCGTATTTTAATTCTGGTTCTTTTTGAGGTTGAAAAATCAAAATTGATCGATCATCTGGGTCAATTAACCATCCCAATTGACAACCATATTTAATACAATGTAAAATATTGCCAGTCACTCTATTAGAACTTTGTTCTGGAGACAAAATTTCTATAGTCCAATCTGGTGCAATTACAACATCATCTACAACTTCACCATTATCATCAAAGGCGATATTTTCCCAGCGAATAATGGCTATATCTGGAATAATTGATCTACCAGCAAATGTACACCTTAACTCTGGGAAAGCATAAGCAATTTTATTTGCTTCTGTGACTTTATTTACGGTATTAATAATTTTACCTTGAAGTCGAGAATGGCGAGTTTTTGGCATTGGTTTTTGGATGATTTCGCCGTTTATATATTCACTTGGTGGTTTAGTTTCTGGTAGTTTGAGAAACTGTTCTAGTGTTAGTGATAAAGATTTGGTGACAGTCATGATTTTTGTTCCCAATAACTGCTAATTATAGTTTATATCAATTTTCATTGAGCTTGCACAGAATCGCAAAACTTCAAATCAAGATATATCAAGATTTGGGAGTTTTCGTATTATGTGCATCTTCAAAGTAAAATGATATTAGCAACTTGTTGTTAATTTCTCCTGCTTTTTCCTTACCCTTGGTTCAATAATATTTGAATTCACATTAAAATATTTTGCAGCTTGCGACATATTCAAAATTAATAACTTCTCATCTTCCAAACTTTTTATCTTTGTATTTTGAGAAACTTCCACATTTAAAACCTTAATAATTTCCTCTGCAACCGCTTGCGCTAAAAGTGGAGGAACAGAATTACCAATTTGTCTAAAACCATGCCATTTGGTAGGATGAAATCTAAACCAGTCAGGAAAAGAATGTAAACGCGCAGCTTCCCTGACAGTAATACATCTTGGTACAAATGAATGTATAGGACGAGGAGAAGTAAAAGCACCTTTATTACTCGCTGTTCCTGCTCTTAATGTATTACATAAACCGTCAGGATCTAGTTTATAAAAACGGCTAATTGGTTCATTTTTACCATGAGGAGTTGACGCAAATCTTTCAATAGATTCAGGACTATGTTTTGTTCTCAAACTCGATGTTAAAATGTGATGATCAAATTTACGGGAATAGGAATAATTATTGTTAGCAATGCACAGATTACGCATTTTCTTACCGTATTTACTGGGTTTACCAAATTCAGCTAAAACCCAATCTCTTTGTAATAATTCTGGGTAATTTTCAATTGTTGGTAAATCTTGCAATGCTTCCCAAACGGTAGGTGTTGCTGGTAGTTCCGCAGCTTTTTTTGATTTAGTATTTGATTTAGTATTTAATTTAGCTGGATGGGTGATTTTATCAGGATAATTGGGTAATTCTAAATCTCGACGACAACCTAATAAAAACAATCTTTCTCGATTTTGCGGTACTCCGTAATTAGCAGCATTTAAAACTTGATAATTATGATTAACTTTGTAACCGTTATTTTCAAACTTATCAATAATTTCGGCAATAAATTCTTTGTGTTTACCTACAGTCATTCCTTTAACATTTTCCATCACAAAATATTTCGGTTGTAATTCTAACACCAACCTAATAAAATGAAAAACTAAAGAATTTCTGGGGTCATCAAAAGACCGTTTACCAATTAATGAAAACCCTTGACAGGGTGGACCACCAAAAACAACATCAATTTCTTGATTTTCAATTTCGCTACTATTTCTAATTTCTAACCCTGTGGTATCTTCTACACTTTTACATAACACTTTCCAAAAAGGAAAATTAAATTTATGAATTGCACAATGTATAGGATCTAATTCTACAGCAGCAAGGACATCAAAACCAGCTTGTTCAAAACCAAGGGTCATTCCTCCTGCACCTGCAAATAAATCAACTGCTATGGGTCTTTTTTTCATTATTTATTAGTTATAGTGTTCCGATGTGATTTATATTATAAATTTTCTGTGGATGCAGGGAATAGGCAATAGGGAATAGGTAACAATAAAATATATATTATCACCAATTACCAATTACCAATTACCAATTACCGCATTTCTAAAATTTCCTTAGCAGCGCGATCGCACACTCCCAAATCTCCCAAACATTGCCGCATTTCTTGATAATCTAATAACGTTTTTTCCCGCTTTTCACTATTTAATAAAAATTCCATTGCAGCTTGAGTAATATTCTCTGCTGTTGCTTTTTCCTGTAAAAATTCTGGAACAATTTCTCGCATCAAAACTAAATTTACAGGTGAAGCAAAGGGAATCGAACCTTTAAGAATATTCCGCGCAACCCAAGCAGTAAAAGGACTAAGACTGTAAACTACTACCTGGGGAACATTAGCTAAAGCTAACTCTAAATTGGCTGTTCCAGATTTAGTAATTGCAAAATCCACAGCAGCAAAAATTTCCTGTTGTTTACCAGATAATATTGTTGCTTTTAACCCATAATTTTGAATAGCTTTGGCAATTTTATCTCTAAATTTTTCCAAAGATAAAGGAATAAAAAACCGCGCCGTTGGTAACTTAGATTGAATATTTTGAGCACCTTGAAAAATGACAGGTAAGAGATATTTTAATTCTTGACTACGGGAAGCAGGTAAAAGAGCGATCGCTATTTCTTCCTCTTTAATTCCTAACATTTCTCGTGCAGTTTCCCGACTTGGTGCATTAGCCATTTTATCAACTAAAGGATGACCCACCCAATTAACTTTAGCCCCTTTTTCTTGATAATAACGAGCTTCTTCTGGGAAAATTGCTAATAGCTTATCCGTAAAACTAACAATTTTTTTAGTTCTCTCCAAACTCATCGACCACACCCATTCTTGAGGCGCGATGTAATACACCACAGGAACATCGGGAAAATGTTCATTCATATAACTCCCAATCCCGATATTAGGAGTCATATAATCAATCAAAACTATGATATCAGGTGGATTTTTTTGTAGATAGGCGATCGCCCTTTTTTGTACCTGAATAGTAGGAATAAAATACGGCAAAGCTTCAATTATACCCATCGAACCAATACCGCTAGTATCCCCTAAAATTGTTGCCCCTGCGGCGGCCATTTTCTCACCACCCAAAGCCACAATTTCTAATTTTAACCCCAAAGTCTGAGCTTGATTTTGCAGCGTCTTAATTAACAACGCCCCCTGCAAATCTCCCGAAACTTCCCCAGTGCTGATAAATATCCGCATTTGAATTTTAGATTTTAGATTTTAGATTTTAGATTTTAGATTTTAGATTTTAGATCATGACCGGCTAATTGCTTGTAATATCTTTTTTCTCTTACCTGTTCCCTGTTCCCTGTTCCCTGTTCCCTGTTCCCTGTTCCCTCTCCTAAAAATGAATGATGAATATAGGCGTGATTCATCATTCATCACTCATAAATCACGACGCATCACTTGCAGAAATTTTACCCTTTCCGGGAATTAAACCGCGTCTTCCAGGCATTTGCGCCAATAGCAGAAAACGGCGTAGATGTTCCAACTGTGCGGTATCTCCCAACAATTCCAACTCAGCCAAAGCCTCTTTAAACAGCAAATCAGAACGGTAGAGAATGCGAAAAGCTTTTTTCAGAAGTTGAAACTCCTTAGCGGGCATTCCTGAGCGTTTTAGCCCCACCAAATTGAGCGATCGCACCCGTGATGGATTGCCCTCAACCAACATATAAGGAGGAACATCTCGATCAATGCGAGTCATCCCACCAATCATAGACATACCACCGATATGTACAAACTGATGAACACCTAAAACCCCGCTTAACCTCGCTCTAGACTCAATATACACATGACCAGCTAAAGCCACAGAATTAGCAATAACCACTGAGTCCTCAATCACGCAATTATGTCCAACATGAACATAAGCCATCAGTAAATTCCCGTTACCGATGATCGTCGCTTCACCCCGGCCAGTAGCGCGGTTAATAGTTACATACTCACGAATAGCATTATTATCACCAATTTTTACCCAAGTAGGTTCTCCCACATACTTGAGATCCTGGGGTTCCATACCAATAACAGCACCAGGAAAAATATGATTTCCCGCCCCAATTTCACAAAGACCATCTAAAATTGCATGAGCGCCAATTACAGTTTCCGGTCCGACTTTAACATTCGCTCCAATCACAGCATAAGCACCGACTTGCACCGTTGAGTGGAGTTCCGCATCAGGATGTATTACAGCAGTTGGATGAATAAGTGTCTTCAAGGGTGACTCTCCAGAACTGAGTTCATTGAAAAAAAAGTGTCGGGCAAAATAAGTTATGTGTGTTATGTGTGAGGATAACGAATTTTGGATTTTGGATTTTAGGTTTTGGATTGAAGATAGCTATCTAAAAATAACAAAGGGGTACAAGTACCTAAATTTATTATTGAAACAAATCTTAAACCTTAAATCCAAAATTGTCTGATCAAAGTCCAGCCAACAGTAAATACGCTTGTGATTTTTCGTGTTTACAGTTATTCTTACTTATAATTGACTTAGGGCAGTTCACGGCTATGCCCCAAATCTAAAAAGCCAAATTCAGCCCAGTTGTAGCTAAACTTAGCTAAACTTAGCTAACCAAAGAAAACATTAGCTCCCCTTCAGCAGCCAGTTGTCCATCAACTTCGGCTCGTCCCTGCATTTTACCAAAACGACGCTGCTTAATTGATAACAGTTCCACTGTCATAATTAACTGATCACCTGGTACAACTTGGCGACGGAAACGGACTTTATCAATACCCACAAAAACAAACAGTCCTTTTGGTATATCAGGCATTTGGGTCATAACCACCCCTCCAACCTGCGCCATTGCTTCTACAATGAGTACACCAGGCATCAATGAGCGTCCGGGGAAATGACCTTGGAACTGAGGTTCATTAAAAGTGACGTTTTTTACACCCACAGCCAATTTTCCAGGAACATAGTCAATAATTTTATCGACCAGCAAAAAAGGATAACGGTGCGGTAGCAGTTGCTGAATCTCTTCCACCGTGAAAGTTGTTTTAATTGCCGGTGTATTGGTTTCCTGATGTTCTCCTTCAGATGTAGTCACTTGAGTAGAATTAGCTTGGGTGAGAGTTGACATTGGTACTATATTTTATAAGAATCTGGAAATTAAGTAGGCTAGAAAATAGCGTACAATCTTAAATTTTAGTGAATTTTTAGCCAAATTCCTCAGCAAAATTCTAAAATCTTCTCCGCCAATTGAATATGGAGATTGTGACTAGCTTTGTAAGCCAAGAAGTGAGCAACAGGAAATTTACCTAATAAGCTAATATCTCCCACTAAATCTAATATTTTATGACGTACTGGCTCATTTGCAAATCTTAACGGTGGATTTAGCCAACCATCAGCACCACAAACAAGAGCATTATCCAAGCTGCCACCTTTGATCAATCCTGATTTTTGCAGATATTCAATTTGATGTAATAACCCAAAAGTACGAGCCGGTGCAATTTCTGTCACAAAGGAGTTTTTGGTATCTTCTGGATTCAGAGATAATGAGAAACTGTACCATTGATTACCAATTGCAGGTACATCAAAATCAATCCCATAGCTAAAACGGGTTTCTGGGGATGGTAGGGCGCAGACAAAAGCATCACCTTGATAAACCGAAATAGGTTCTTTAATCACTATAGGCGCTGATTCATCACCAAAAGACTGTGACATCAAACCCACAGCAGCAATACTATCAGTCCACACCTGAGCCGAACCATCTAACAGCGGTACTTCTGGTCCATCAATTTCAATCCGCGCATTATCCACACCCATAGCTGACAAAGCTGCTAACAAATGCTCTACCGTGCGGACATAAACTTCATCTATACCCAACTGAGTTGATAGAACAGTTTGATTAACTGTCGCAATTTTAGCAGGAATTATCGGCGAATTAGGCAAATCCACCCGCACAAAATAGCGATCGCTTCCCGGTTCTGCTGGTAGTATCCGCACACTGGTATTCACACCGCTATGCAGTCCCATACCTTTGTGGATAATTTCCCCAGCTAATGTGTGTTGGTGCATAGCCTAAAAACCAATATATGATTTTGCTTTTTGTTACTCATTTGTTCTGTATGTAGTAAACACCCTGAAAGTATAAGTCAGGAGGCAGGAGTTTTTTTATTTTGGATTTTGGATTTTGGATTTTGGATTTTGTTAACTCCAATCTAAAATCTAAAATCTAAAATCTAAAATTTTCCTCACCAGTCCCCTTCTTACTGTCACCTGTCACCTGTTCCCTGTCACCTCTTAAAACCTTTCCCCAATCCCAAAGTTAATGCGGCTATCACCATCATCACTTAAACCATAGTCTATGCGAATAGGTCCAAGTGGAGACTGTACACGCACACCTAAACCATAACCGTAGCCACTACCATTTTTGTTAAGAATTTCTGCTGCTCTGGTACTACTTCCCAAATCACTACCATAATCAAAAAATAGTGCGCCACTGACTACAGAGAACACAGGAAAACGATATTCAACAGATGCTTGTACATAACTGCGTCCAGTAGCTAATCTACCTTCATCGTAACCCCGCACAGAATTACTACCGCCAAGGGTAAAAGCTTCATAGGGAGGTAAGTCTCCGAGAATTGTACCACCTTGAAGGTTAAACGCCAGAGTTTGTGGACCTTTACCAAAACTCAAAAAGTTCACAGGCAAATATTGGCTGTAGTTACCCCTAACTCTGGTCAGGAAAATATTACCTGAGCCTATGGGTACAGATTGATCAACTCCGACACGGAGATAAGAACCGTTGGTAGGTTGTAAGGGATTATTACGGCGATCGCGTTGTGCGCCTAGTTGTAATAATAATAAATCGTCTTCACCTTTTTCCGATTGGGTGAGGGGAATCCTATCGCTAATTTGCTGACCATTATCATTAAATCTTGCCCCTTCTTTTCTCACATTACCATCAGCATCACGGCTAGAAACTCGTTGATATTGCAAACCGGCTGAAGCCACCCACTCTGACTTTTCATAAGGATTAGGAGAAAGGGGACGAGTGAAGGAAACACCACCACCTAAACGGGTAATCCGCGGACGATCTTGATCATTTGTATTAGTGGGATTATTGGGGTTATAGGTTTCAATGTTGTCATCCTTACCTTCAAAAATCAGAGAGATTGAACGACGACGGAAAATATTAGCTGTATAGGAAGTCCGATAAGGATCACCAGCAATCCAAGGATCTGTAAACCGCAGGTCAAACAGCAGTTCTCTTTCGCCTAGCTGTACCTCAGCACCAAGTTTCTGGTTTCTACCTCCCAGGTTTTGCTGTTGATAGCTGACTGTACCAAATAATCCACTGGCAGAACTAATACCAGCACCAGCAGCTATTGAACCACTGCTGCGTTCAGCAACATTCACCACTACATCAACTTTACTAGGGTCTGTACCAGGGTCAAGGGACACATTCACATCTTCAAACAAACCTAACCCAAATACTCTTTGTAAGTCTTTTTGGACTGTATTACGGTTAAATACTTGACCGGACTTTAATTCTAATTCCCGTTTAATTACATATTCTTTTGTGCGTCCCCGAATGGGTTCTCCTTTTTCGTCTACTTCCTGTCCTTCTTTATTACGGAAGCGAACTTTGACATCTTCTACTACCCCTTCTGCTACTTGTAGGGTGACAACTCCATTTTCTGAAACTCTCGGCGCTCCAATCACGTTGGCTAGTACATAACCTCTATCTTGATATTCTTTGGTTAACTGTTTAATACCTTCTTGTAGGTCACGCAAGTTGAGTATTTTACCATACTGTTCACTGAAGATTTTATCTACTGTGTTAGTTGGGAGTACAGAAGGAACATCAGTTCCAGGGTTAGCTTCGACTTCTACTTTACTCAGGACAGGATTAGGATCAACCACGAAACTCACCCTTACACCCACAGGTGTATCTTCTGGCACGGCTCGCACGTTGGAGAAGAAACCTGTAGCAAATATAGCATTAATATCTTCTTGTAATTGGGAACGGGTGGTTGTTTGTCCTGGTTGGGTACGAATCGCTTGGTAAACTTGGTTTTCTAGTTCTGGTGAGATTGTGCCAGTTGGTGATGTTACTGCTACTTCTGACACCAGGACACGGGGTTCTGCTGTTTCTGAATTACTAGGGAAAGTCGGTTGTGCTGTGGGTGGCTCGGCATTTTCCCGGGGAGGATTAGTATCACGATTTACTTCTTGTTCTGGTGCTTGTGCAGTTTTTGCTGGTGTTGTTGCCGTTGATATAATTACTGCTGATTTTGCTTTCTGTTCTGAGTTGCGAGATAATGCAGCTTTGAGAATTTGAGCCGTTTTTGAGGGTGTTGTTGCCGTTGGTATGATTACTTCTGGTGTCGCTATTGATACTGAGTTAGCTGTTGGTGAGA
Source organism: Sphaerospermopsis sp. LEGE 08334 (assembly GCF_015207205.1). Taxonomy (NCBI): domain Bacteria; kingdom Bacillati; phylum Cyanobacteriota; class Cyanophyceae; order Nostocales; family Aphanizomenonaceae; genus Sphaerospermopsis; species Sphaerospermopsis sp. LEGE 08334. The sequence continues at coordinate 128,834 of NZ_JADEXH010000002.1, forward strand.
CTTTGACAGCAGGTGTCGATGAGTCAGATTCTGGTTTTATAACTACTACCTTTGCCAAGACGGGAGTTTTTTGATTTTCACTAACATCATTTTGACCAGTTTCCTGTGGTAGTGGCTGGTTGGTTTCTACCGTGGCAACCTCTGTTACTTGCTGGGTTTTATCAGGAGTTTGTGCAGTCGCACTGAGTGAGTTGTCAACAGGGACAGCGATCGCCACAACTGCCAGAAATACCGGAGATAAATGCTTTTTACTCATATTCCTCTTCACTACCACACACAATTAAGTCATTCTTCATTCGTCATGAGTCACTGGTCATTAGTCATTAGTCATATCAGAAAAATGACTAGATACACGCACACGCAGTTAATTTTTGCTGTTTACTACTTGCAAAACCCTTTGTAAAACCTCCTGGTAGGCATTTTCTACATTTCCCAAATCCCTACGAAACCGATCTTTATCCATTACTCGACGGTTAGGATCATTTTCTGTCATATCCCATAAACGACAGGTGTCAGGACTTATTTCATCGGCCAACAACAACTGCTGTTGTGAGTCCAGACCAAATTCGAGTTTAAAGTCTACCAAGGTAATGCCGCACTTTTGCCAAAAGCTTTTGAGAAAGTCATTGATTTGTAATGCCAGATGGGCAATACTGTCAACTTGTTCCTCAGTTGCTAGTTGCAGGAGCAGTAAGCGATCGCGTGTGAGTAGAGGATCTCCTAATTGATCGTCTTTGTAATAAAAATCTACCAAAGGCTGTTCCAGAATTGTACCTAGTGGCAATCCTGTTTGTTGACAAAGACTACCAGCAGCTATATTTCTGACCACAACTTCCAATGGCACAATCTTAACTGCTTTCACCCGCATTTGATTGGGCGCTGGACAATCAATATAATGTGTCTTGATGCCATGCGCTGCCAATTGTTCAAACAACTTGCTGGAAATGGTACAGTTTATGCTACCTTTTCCCTGGATGCTACCCCGCTTTTGGGCATTAAACGCAGTCGCATCATCTTTAAAATCAGCCAACAAGACTTCAGGATCGTCTGTGGTGTAGAGAACTTTGGCTTTGCCTTCGTATAGTTTGGTATTAACAGACATGGTGGTAGATACAGTTGCAGGGCAATGGTTTCCAGCTTAACCATTTTATCAGCCGAACGCTACACAAGGGCTGGCTTTCCTGTCCATACCGCAAGATTTATAACATGAATATGTGTACTTCATTCACTCGCAACGTGATGTAACTGGTAACCCATAACCTATAACTTATAAAATGACCCTACCCCCCTATTCCCCTAATTTAGATGTGAAACTGGTCAACTCTGCATAAAAGTTTTATGTTTTTTTTTAACTTTTTGTAATTTTTTGTGAATAAATTCTTTAAAGATTATAAAAAAATATATATTAATTCTTTATCAGCTAATTTAGTTTGTTGAATTTAATTAAAACCCATTTTTTGCAAATTAGGAATAAGATGAAATAATTGAGAAAAATAGGAGAAGTAGTAAAACATTCATCCAAGAGATTGCAATTAATCTTTACAAAAGATATATAGAGATATAGAACGGGTGTTCGCTCGTGACTGGCTTTGGTCACTTTGACGTAAACTTTTTTTGACAGCCTGATGCTTAATAACTTACAACTTGATTATTTTGTCAAAGTTGAAATTGACCAATCGCTGCAACACTTTCCCATAATCACGGTTTAATCTTAAGCGTTCTCCTGACTTAATAAATTATAAATAAGAGTGCCTATTACCGCTTTGCGGAAATCACGCATTCAAAAGTCAAAAAGCTGATGGGGTAGGTTTTTTGCCTATTTTAAATAGTAGCTTTATTTACGCCGTGTTGTACTAGTGGTTTTACTATAAACAAGAAAATCAGGAGGAGAATTCAATACATGGAGAAAAATATAGTGAGCAAAGATGATTTTCTCTATCCTCGTGGTCGCTACTACGGTCATGTCCAGCCTGAAAACTTAGTTTTCAACGCAAATTTACAGGAATTTGCCCAGCGAGTTAGTTATATTTGTAACTTAGAAACAGGTGGTAAACTTCCACCAGAGGAAGCTTACGAACAAATCAAAGCTTTGTGGAAACAATTAAAACGATCAAAAAAACAACTTAGGATAGGTGAAGAACCCTTTCAAAATAACGATTCTGATGATAGTTGATAGGGAAAGAAGGGAACAGTGAACAGGTAAAGAATTTTCTCCCCATCTTCCCAGTCACCAGTCACCATTCCCTACTTTGTAACCATTGTCCAAACACCATCCCAAGAATTTGGAGGTGGTGTTTTTTGGTAATTGTAGGCACGTTCCAGGTGGATAGATAGGGGTTGCTGAAAAAGTTATCTGTGAAGGACCAGTGACAGGTGACAGGTGATAGGTGACAGTTTCAAGAGTTGGATAGGAACTACGATTGTTTCCGTCCTGAAGGACGAGGCTTGTAGCAAATTTTTTCATCTAAAATCTAAAATCCAAAATCCAAAATTGCATCACCAATCACCTTTCTGTAATAATCTTGTAATTGTCGTGTAGCAGCAGTCCAACCCCATTTTTCAGCTTCATTGCGGGCATTTTGACGGATCATAGCTATTTCTTGTCTTTGTTTTAACAACTTTATAGTAACATCAATAGCCTGTTGAATATCGGCTTTGGGGTCAAAAAGATAACCATTTACACCATCTGTAACAATATCAGGAATACCACCAGAACGGGCTGCGACTACTGGACATCCAGCGGCCATTGCTTCTAATAATACCAATCCTAGTGTCTCTGTCCGAGAGGGAAAAATAAATACATCTGCACTAGCAAAGGCTGAACCTAATTCTTTACCCATTAAATAACCGACAAAATGGGTATTTGTACCTGCAAAGTGTTTCTCTAAATTTTGCCGATTTGGACCATCTCCAACTAAAGCTAATCTGGCATCAGGGATGGCTGCTAAAATGGGTTTAATGCGTTCAATTTCTTTTTCTGCCGAAAGACGACCTACATACAACAATAAAGGGCTTTCTGGATGACCTTGGGATAAGTGCGATCGCATTTCCACACTTGCTAAATCAGGATGAAATAATTCTGTATCTACTCCTCGTTGCCACAAATCTAATCTTTCTATGCCATGTGCTGCCAGTTCCTCGATCATTGCAGTAGATGTACACAAATTTAATGCAGCTTGATTATGAGCGCCTTTAAGTAATTCCCAGAGTAAACCTTCTAACATTCCTAATCCGTAATGTTCCAGGTATTGAGGTAAATGGGTATGGTAAGAAGCCAACAGGGGAATTTTCAGAACTTTACTATAAAAAATACCTGATAATCCCAGAACTGCGGGATTAACAACATGAATAATATCTGGCTGAAACTGTTCTAAAGCGTGACCGATAGCAGGACGAGGCAGTGCTAATTTTAACTCTGGATACAAAGGCAGTGGAAACCCCGTCACACCGTAAACTTTCGCTCCTTTGTGTTCTGTGATGCCACCTTCTGGGCAAAATACCATAACTTGATTTCCGTCCCGTTGCAGATGATCAACGGTGTGACGAAGACGGGTGACAATACCATCAACCTTGGGTAAAAAAGTTTCTGTGAATAGGGCAATTTTCATAAGAAAGGAGATCAAGGAGTCAGGAGATCAAGGAGTCAGCAGAATGGCTTCGCCACGCTTCGCGAACAAGGAGTCAGGAGGCAGAAGGCAGGAGGCAGAAGGCAGGGTGCAGGAGGCAGGAGAAATGAAAATTGTAACTTTTGCCTTTTAATTTTCTCCCCCTGCTTCCCCTGCTTCCCCTGCTTCCCCTGCTTCCCCTGCTCTCTATCACCTGTCACCTGTCACCTAATTATCTGTGCCAAGTGACTTTAGGCAGAATTTGATTATTATCAACTCGTTTCTGATACTTGACCGCAAAGTTTAACAGTGAATCAAGTAAAGAATCAGAGAGATAATGAGGTTGCAAGCCTAAATCCAGCAATTTGGTGTTTTTAGCGTTGAAGTAATGTTCTTCTTTTTCAATTCTGGGGTTGTCAATGTTGTTGATATCCACATTTAGCCCCATTGCGTTACCGGCTTTTTTCACCATCATGGCCAAATCACCGACGCTGAATAATTCAGTGAATTGGTTAAATACGCGAAATTCTCCGGGTTGGGCTGGGTTGGCGATCGCCAGTTCAATACAGCGCACTGTATCCCGAATATCCAAGAAACCGCGAGTTTGTCCACCTTTACCGTAAACAGTCAAAGGATGACCTATTGCAGCTTGAATACAGAAACGGTTTAACGCCGTACCAAACACACCATCATAATCAAGGCGGTTGATCAAAAGTTCGTCCATACCAGTTTCTTCGGTCAGAACGCCATAAACAATGCCTTGATTCAGGTCTGTGGCTCGTAAACCCCATATCCGACAAGCAAAGTGGATATTATGGCTATCGTGAACTTTGCTCAAATGATACATTGAACCGGGCTGTTTAGGATAGGGCAATGTATCCTTACGTCCGTTGTGTTCAATGGTGATATAGCCTTCTTCAATATCAATATTGGGTGTCCCATATTCACCCATTGTTCCCAATTTCACCAAATGACAATCTGGGAAATCTTCTCTCATGATGTACAGCAGGTTCAGGGTACCCACCACGTTATTCACCTGAGTGAGTACCGCGTGTTCACGGTCGATCATCGAAAATGGCGCTGAACGCTGTTCACCAAAATGCACTATGGCTTCTGGTTGAAATTGATGCAAAGCTTTGTGCAGAAAACTGTAATTGGTAATATCGCCGATAAATAGGTCGATAGATTTACCAGTCAAATCTTTCCATCGTTGAAGACGCTGCTGAATTGGTGCAATTGGGGTTAGAGTCTCAACACCGAGTTCATTATCCCAGTGTCGTCGCACCAAACTGTCTAGAATTCCAACTTCATAACCTCGATTAGAAAGGTAAAGTGCGGTTGCCCAACCGCAATACCCATCGCCACCAATAACCAGGACTTTCATCTTTACCAGTTTTTACTCGCTGATAGCTAAATCTACCAGGTTTCTGTCCCCTCTAGTTCATTAATTCTTGATTAAGGGGACTGGGGACTGGGGACTGGGTAATCAATTTTATTTTTCCCAATCACCAATCACCAATCAGCAATTACTTAATTCTGTACTGTTTGGCAATGTAGTAAAACAAGCGGTAGTAATCTTTAAACTCTTTACTACTCGTTTGTCCTTGCCAGTGATAGTTGACTTGTTCTTGATTGATAATTAGTTTCATTGAACTGACTTGTTGACCAACTTCTACCACTAGTACCCCAGATATACCCTGATCCGTTTTAAAGTTTTGGTCTATCTGTTTTGATGTTTCTGGGTTTTGTAACTTTGGTAAATCATTACTCGCCCAAGCGCGAATTTTTGTATCTTGGCTTTGTGATGAAACAAATATTACTCCATCGTTGTTGTCTGATGTAATGGCAGTCCAGTTACTCGGATAGGGAAATTCAAACCCATAACGGAGATTTTGGTATGTTTCCCACTTCTGTTCAGATGTCCAAAAGCCATTAGCACTGCAACTCCCACAAAGTATAGCCGTGCTAACACTGGAGACTAGTAAACCGATGACTCGCCTCAAATTACAAGTTTCGACGGCAGCAGTAGACATAATCACACCCTTTACCCCTATTGACTTTAGCTCAAGTCTGATTAGCCTTTATTCTCATACATTCGGCTAAATCGACTCTATTTTTACACCGTTTTATTTCTTAGGTTTATTGTGACATAAATTACTATTTATTAGTCATTGGGCATTAGTCATTAGTTATTAATTATTGGGCATTGGGCATTGGGTTATTAATCTTCCCCAGTCACCAGTCACCCTAATGTTAAGAAATATTACAAAAATGCCATCAAAACGTCTGAATGGGTTGACAAGAAATAAAAGAACCGATAACGTAAGATACATACCCGGGTAAGACCACTAGAAAGTCGTATGCAAACTAAGCAGAAGGTTACGTTATATTTATCGCCGGAATTGCACAGAAGATTAAAAATTCGTTCCGCAGTAGACTCAGAACCCATGTCTGACCTTGCAGAACGAGCGCTCAGTTTCTACCTGACTAACTCAGAATTGGTTGAAGAATTGGAAGAGTCTTCTTACGGCAGAACTCACAGGGTTTATTCCTGTCCCGCTTGTGAAAGTTCACTTGTTTTACGTAACGGGGAATTAGTAGCTTTGGGTAATCAGCCAGGACTAATTGGTCAAGAACATATATCCATTGAGGAAATGGAAGAAGATGAAACCCATCCCAAGGGTGAGGAAGAATTAGTCCCTTGCTAGTTAGGAATTATGAATGGATGAATTAATAATAGATTTGGTTGTTCTGACCAACGGCGATGATTGTACTGTCTCTATAAGGTCTCAAGTAGGTCGATAGATATGAAAGAAGAGCTAAACATACTCATTCAAGCTCAATACCCTTTAATCTACCTTGTGACCTCCGAGGAAGAACGGGCAGAGCAAGCAATCTACACAATTTCTCAATTGTTAAAGCCTCAACGTCGAGTTTATGTTTGGACAGTAACTCACGGCATTGTGGAATACGGTCAACCCCGGAGTACAACTCAACACAATACCGTTTCTCCAGAGGCGGCGATTGAGTGGATCATTAGACAGAAAGAACCCGGTATATTTATTCTTAAAGATTTACATCCTTTTATTGATGCTCCGGCAACAACTAGATCGCTTCGGGATGCGATCGCTAGTTTTAAAGGAATGCAAAAGAACATCATTTTGATGTCTCCAGTGCAACAAGTACCAATAGAACTAGAAAAAGAAGTTGTTGTTATTGACTTCCAACTGCCGGATATGTCTGAGTTGAATAAAGTTTTAACTCAACATCAAGAGCAGCATCGTGGACGACGGTTGACTACCGAGGCTAGAGAAAAACTTCTGAGAGCAGCTTTAGGTCTAACTAAAGATGAAACTGAGAAAGTATATCGTAAGGCTCAGGTAACAACGGGGCGGTTGACGGAAGATGAAGTTGATATAGTTTTATCAGAAAAGAAACAACTCATACGCCGTAACGGTATTTTAGAGTACATCGAAGAAGATGAAACTATTGAAGCTGTAGGCGGTTTAGAGGAGTTGAAAAAGTGGCTCAAACAACGCTCCAACGCTTTCACAGAAAGAGCTAGAGAGTATGGTTTGCCGCAACCGAAAGGGATGTTAATTTTAGGTGTTCCTGGTTGTGGAAAGTCACTGATAGCCAAGACTACCTCCCGTTTGTGGGGTTTACCAATCTTGCGTTTAGATATGGGGCGAGTTTACGATGGCTCAATGGTGGGTCGGAGTGAAGCAAATCTACGAAATGCCCTGAAAACAGCAGAATCAATTTCCCCAACGATTCTTTTTATCGACGAGTTGGATAAATCTTTTGCGGGTAGTGCTGGTTCTGGTGATTCTGATGGGGGGACATCAAGCAGGATTTTTGGTTCTTTCCTCACCTGGATGCAGGAAAAGAAATCTCCAGTATTTGTAATGGCGACTGCGAACCGGGTAGAACGTTTACCAGGTGAGTTTTTAAGAAAAGGTCGCTTTGATGAAATTTTCTTTGTGGATCTGCCCACACCAGAAGAACGTCAGGATATCTTCAACATTCACCTGACTAAAAGACGGGAAGATATTGCTAGATTTGATTTAGAACAACTAGCAAAAATGTCCGATGGTTTTTCAGGGGCAGAAATAGAACAGGCGATCATTGCGGCGATGTATGAAGCTTTTGCCCAAGATCGGGAGTTCACCCAATTAGATATTATTGCTGCGCTCAAGGCAACTTTGCCGCTGTCAAGAACGATGCAAGAACAGGTCACAGCTTTAAGAGACTGGGCCAGACAGCGAGCTAGACCAGCAGCTTCCTCTGTCGCTGAATATCAGCGGATGGAGTTCTAAAAGCTTTCCTCTGTATGCCAGAGGGGAAAGGTTAGCCCACAAAGCTAACAGGTTACGAAAAAAAGCCGCGTCCCAATTAATCCCAAATTAATGCGGCTTCGCTGAATAAAGAAACCGTTGTCGTTTTTCTCATCAATCTTCTCATTGGAGGAAACCCAAATGTCTCACTTTAGCACTCTGCGTACCAAGATCACCGATGCCGAAATCCTCAAAGCTTCTTTGCGCGACTTAGGTATTAGCGTAAAGACTGAAGCTGATGTTCGTGGTTATAACGGTCAGCGTGTTCGTTCCGACATCGTTGCTGTTTTGGAAGGCGAGTACGATTTAGGTTGGTCTCGCAATAGCGATGGTTCTTTTGATTTAATCGCTGATTTGTGGGGCGTTGCTAAGAAGCACAACCAAACCGAGTTGATCAACTCCATTAACCAAAAATACGCCGTTAACAAAACTTTGGCTGAAGTAAAACAGCGCGGCCTGCAAAACGCTAACGTTAAGTTGGTGTTGCAATAAGAATTTCTCTGCGCGTTCCCAAAGCTGAACGGGTTAACCAAGCATTAGCGGTTAGCCCGCTTTTTTTGTCTGATTGCTGAGATTTAGCGGCCATGTAAAGTAATATTTTAGCTTTCCCGACAGAAGCCCCACGTCTCACTCTTAGGAGCGTGGGATGAATGGCGCGTGAGTTGACGACAGTTCCCTGACTAATGTGCGTAGCACGAGAGAAGGGAACATGGAGGAAACGAACACTCTCTTATTCTTCCGGTGAATTTTGATTTTCAATATATTTTCGTAAGGTTGAGATAGTTACCCCGCCACAACTAGCAACAAAATAAGACCCGTTCCAAAAAATATCTTTCCAGTAAATTTTGGCTAAATGTTCTGAAAATTCTTGGCGTAATTTCCTAGAAGAAACTGATTTAAGATTATTTATCAATTTGCTTAATTCTAAGTCCGGGTGGTATTGGAACAAGCAATGGATATAATCTTCTTCTCCGTTAAACTCCACAAGTTTGCAATCCCATTTAACTAATAGTTCTTCTAATATGACGTGCAGTCGCTGTAACATCTCTCCAGTAAAGGCTTTACGTCTATATTTTGTCGTTAAAACTAGATGTACTTTTAAATCACTGACCGACCTTCCCTTCGATACAAAATCATTTTTCATAAGCCTCTTGCCATATCTCTCATAATTGGTGTATACTAAAATAGTGACACCAAAGTCAGAAAAAGGCAATAATCAGGTGCGGATATCCTATCAATACAAAATTAAACCTACAAAAGAACAAGCAGAAAAGATTGATGAAACGCTAGAAATGTTGCGATATCAATACAATTATTTGCTGGCTCAACGGTTTAATTGGTATGAACAAAACCGTTCTCCTATTGATAGATGCTCTATCTTTGTTTGCCATTTACCAGAACTCAAGGATAAACCGAATTATTACAGCCAAAAAGCATCATTAACCCAACTTAAAAAAGACCGTCCTTGGTACAAAGATATTCATTCTCAAGTGCTACAGGAAGTGCCAAAAAAGGTTGAACTAGCTTTTGACCGATGGTTAAAAGGTGATGTTAATGGTAAAAAATCTGGTAAACCTAGATTTAAAGGCAAAGGTCAATACAAAACATTTACGTTTCCTCAATTCCAGCGACATCATTTTAATGGCAACAAGATTACGCTATCAAAAATAGGTGATATTCAAGTAATTGTTCATCGTCCAATACCCGATGGTTTTGATATTAAAACTGTGTCTGTCACTAAAAAAGCAGACGGGTATTATGTAACTCTAAGCCTTGACGACAAAACAGTTCCAACCATTAAACCTAATTTTAATGCTAATAATATTGTTGGTATTGATGTAGGGTTAATTGATTTTATTGTCACCTCTGATAATCAAAGAATTGCAGCACCTAAATATTTACGAAAAGCGGAACGTAAATTAAAATCAGCACAACGTCGTGTTTCTCGTAGAAAAAAAGGGTCTAATCGTCGTAAAAAAGCGATTAAAAAACTGGGTATTCAACACAAGAAAGTATCAGATACCCGCAAAGATTTTCACTTTAAAACAGCAAATAATCTACTCAAAAAGTACGATGTAGTTGCTGTTGAAAAGTTGAATATAAAAGGACTCGCTAGAACATGGCTGGCAAAAAGTATTAACGATGCTGGTTGGGGACAGTTCATCACCATACTTTCAAACAAAGCCGAAAATGCTGGCTTGAAAGTAGTACCTGTAAATCCAAACGGTACAAGCCAAGAATGCTCTAGTTGTGGCCACAAAGTTAAAAAGCCATTATCCCAAAGAATGCACAATTGCCCTGTCTGTCATGCGAGTTTGTGCAGGGATCTAAATGCCGCTATAAATATCAAGAACCGTGGGACACACGGTCTTAAAGCTCAGTCAATGTCTTCATAGAAGAGTCGCTGAGAAGCCCACACTCATCCGAAGGGGAGTGTGTGGAGTATGTCACTAATTATTACAAATCAAAATTATTGTCTGAATCAGGATTTACAGGATAAGAACGCAGATAAACGCAGATAAACGCAGATTGTCTGAATCAGGATTTCCAGGATTTAAGGATTTACAGGATTTAAGAAAGTTGTGATTTGAGCGGGTGGGAAAAATATGTTATCAAAATTATCCTGTTCAATGTAAATACACTTAACAAATACTTGTTTAGATAGGTTAGGTTTAGTATAATTTTACTCAGGTTATTTATAATGATGCTCAGTAAAAAAGATGCTGGTTTATGAATATTGATTGAGGGGCGATCGCACGTTATCTGATTATTGATTTTATCAATTTGTAAGAATCAGGATGTCCAGGATTTAAGGATTTATGGCTAACGCCACGCTGCGCGAACAGGATGTTTGGTTTGATCAAATGCTATTTAAGTTACTTTGATTAATTTGTAAATAAATATGCTATTATCATGAGTAAAGAATATATAATTTATGTTGGTTTAGTTTTTCAATTAGAGTGGTATTTTGATGAAAATGGTGAAAGTGAAGCTCTGGAGTATTTTAATCAAATATCCGAACAACAACAATTAAAATTTTTATTTTTAGTCAAACGAATTGGTGATTTTGGGAAAATAAGTAATAAAGAACAATTTCGCAATGAAGGAGATAAAATTTACGCTTTTAAACCACAACCAGATAGATTTTTATGTTTCTTTTTTACAGGTAAAAAAATTATTGTCACTAATGCTTTTCAGAAAAAAACACAAAAATTACCAAATAATCAGAAAGAAAAAGCTATCAAATATATGAATGATTTTATTCAACGTCATGAGGAAGGAAGATATTATGAAGAAGAATGAACAGTTATCAACTTTTGATAGAATGATGCAAGATAATGATTTTCAAGCTAAGTTTGCATCAGGATATCAGGAGTTTTTGTTATCAGAATTGTTAATTTCTATCATGGAAAATGATTATATTTCTGTTGAACAATTAGCTAAGGAAGTTAATCTTTCTCCTGCTGTTATTCAAGATATTTGTTCTGGAAAGCAAAATGATATTAACTTTAGTAAGTTTTTACAAATAGTTCAATCTTGTGGTTTTCGTCTGGTTTTGGAAAAAGGTGATGAGCGTATTCCTGTAATTTTGTAAAGTTGATTATTGATTTTATCAACTTGTTTGAATCAGGATTTGCAAGATTTGAATTAATGCACTGATAATTACATTCGTATCTATTACGAATCGGTTAGTTTTCATCATTGAGAATTGACTCTAAAATTTCTGGGGTGATTCCATTAGCAATTGCTTGTTGACTTGCTGCTTCCATGATGTCTAAGAGTGGTTTTTCACTGACTGCTTTTTGCAGCATGGTTTTCAAAAACATTTGGATTTTTTGCTGTTTTTCTGCTTCTGCTTCCCGGTACGCTTTGGCAATTTCTGGGTCAACTTGAATGGTAATGTTTTCCATAATGATTTAAGAAGCTATCAATTTACTTTTTTGATTATAACTGTTAGATGTAGGTTGGGTTGACGCAGGGAAAGCCAACAATTTAACATTTTGTCTGAATCAGGATGTCCATGATTTTAGGATTTACAGGATTGAGAAAATTCTCAGTTATGATTTTTTAGTAAACATGGTACTTAATTAAATCAAAAGTGAGTAGATAATCATGGTAAATGAAGCAGGTATTCGTGACTTTTTGATCAATAATTTAGATATGATCGAGCCTGATCTAAAATTTATTGAGAAGGAATTTAGTCTTAAAAATAACCTTGGTGCTGGTGGTCGTATAGACATTTTGGCAAAAGATCAATTTGGAATGTTTGTCATTATTGAAATTAAAAAAAGTGACAAAATCGCTAGGGAAGCTCTACATGAACTTCAAAAGTACATAGCTTTATTTAAACACGAATATGGTCTGGCTGCTAATAAGTGTAGATGTATTTTACTTTCAACTGAATGGCATGAATTACTTGTGCCATTTTCAGAATTTTCCAGAATAGTTGATTATCAAATAGATGGTTATCAACTTATCCTTGATGAACAAGGGATACCTATAGGTAAAAAAGATGTAAATTTAACTTTAGAGGGAGAGGAGAAATTGATCTTCCCACTACACAAGATTTTTTGGTTTAGAACAGTTAGTAAGAGAGATATAGTAATACAAAAGCTAGTAGATATTTTAATGGAACTAGAAATAATAAATTATTATATTTTGATAGTTAATTATAAAGGAAATTACCAAGGAGTAATATACCCTCATGTGATATACTTAGTGTTTGATGTATTTACAACATCAGAAAAAAAGAAAATTCAAAAAAATATGAATATCCGTTGTGATGGTATTGATCATTTTGATGATACCGATCCACAACCTGAACTAGAAGAAGAAGCATTATTTGAAATTACTAATAGGTTAAGAAGTTGGATCGATGATACAGAATTAAGTACATCTGTAAAACTCCAAAATATGATCTCTAATGGTTGGCACATTAGTGAAATCAGGACAAATAATAAATATGTCAATTCGTTAATAAGCGATCAGGAAATACTCGAAAAAATTCTGGGTTTCAATGTTAGCAATTATATGAATTTTATATCAGTTATAACCCCAAGAATTAAACCTATATGGGAATCGAATTTTAGAAAATTACATGATTTTCTATATGGTAAAATTTTGTGGCAAATAGGGACTAAATACTTTTTACAAAAAGTAGAATCTATAAGCATAGAATCTACTATAACTTTAAAAGTTTATTCCGGATCTGATATATTGTATGGACTATATAACTATTTTGGTAGGGGTATTCGTTACTTACCATCTCTTGAGATTATTGCAAAAATTCCAGGAAATACAAATAAAAATCTTATGTTATTAGGATTTTTAGAATGGGATGGAAGAACTTTTCCCACTATTAGTTCAGTTTTTAATAATGAAAAACCTTCTAGAGTTTTTGGTAATCAGCAACTTTTGTTTCAATTAAGAGAAGAAGCATTCTATCAAATGGAAGGTATACTAATGAAAAAACACGGACTTGGATATTCTCTATTTGAAGTAACAATAGAGCAAAATATTCAACCTGTTATTAGGCGTTTAGCAATAGAAGAAGATGATACTATCCATTTATTACCTATAACAGATGAAGTAGGATTTAGTTTAAGAGACTTCCTCATAAATAATCGTAGCTATGTTTACAATTTGTGTGATATTATAAGTTCTTGTTCTCACTTTGGAAGCCAATAGATGATGAAATTTACAGCTAAAAGTTTAATTGCTTTATTTGTAACTAGCTCGGCTCTGTTATTAACGTGCATGAGAAGTGATGCACAGGTTAATATAAAAATATTAACTAGATTAGCAGAAAACTGTCGTAATAGTGTTGGTTCTGAAACATACTATCAACAAATTTTATTAAATTATGATAATCCCACTATTAAGGATGTAGAAAAATGTATTGCATTCAGCTATCATCATTTATTTGTATTATCTCGATTTCCTTGGCTTAATTCCCAGGGAGAAATACTTCCTGGATATCGTAGTTCTATAGTTGTTGCTCGTCTGGTAGAACAGTATAATATAAATAATTATCATTATGTTGGTAATCCTCAATTATTAGACTGTCTTGTTAGTCAGAATGCTTCTAGTAAAGAATGTAGTAAAGTTAGAGATTGGATTGGAAATGGAAAAGTGAGAGATGTGTTTAAAGGAGGACATTATTATTCTAAACTAGATTACTTGGTATATATTTGTCCTACTTGTGTTGTAGCTCATGACGAAGTATCAGGTTCAGGAGAATTAATTTTAAAAGCTTTTATGGAATGGTTTATGAAACTTGATAAATCACAAAGAAGAGAAGTAATTTCTCTTTTAGGAGATGATAATAAATCTCATCAATTAAGAGCATTAATAAATGAGGAATCTAAAGCAGCAGTAAAACAATATCGGGAAACACGCGCAAGAGTTCAGCAGCAGGAACAGGAGCGACGTAGACAAGAATTACTGGGTAATTAGGTTTTTGTAATTTAGTAGTAGTAGGTTGGGTTGACGCAAGCAAACCCAACAACAATCACAAACAATACATAATAGTAATATATAAAAATCTAAAAACCTAAAATGAAATCATGACCACAGAAGCAGAATATCAAGCAGAAATTACCAGCTATAACTGGGATAATTTAATCAAATTATGGTCAGAAATTAAATAAAAAAAGACCTCAAACTTTTGGGATGCAGGTAAAGCACTAGAATATTTAGTATTACGTGCATTTCAACTTGATGGCGCAGAAGTAGTATGGCCTTATAGTGTGTATATAGATGGAGTATATCCTGTAAATCCTCAAATCCTGGATATCCTGATTCAGACAAATTCTACTAATGGTAATTTAACGCAGATGAACGCAGATAGACGCAGATATTTTTTACTATATTTGACAAATATTATGATATAATAATTGATCAAGATTTTAATAAAACCTTTATGAAAACTTTTACTATTGGACATTCCAACCACACCATAGAATCTTTTATTGAACTGTTACAAAAACACGATGTTACCGCTTTAGCTGATGTCCGTTCTAGTCCCTATAGTCGCAGATTTCCTCAGTTTAATCAATCAAATTTAAAAGCAGCATTGAAAACTGTAAATATCGCTTATGTTCCTTTGGGTGATAATTTGGGTGCGCGTCCTAGTGATAGAAGTTGTTATGTTGATGGGATGGCCAGATATGATTTAATTGCTGCAACGGAAGCGTTTAAAATTGGGTTAAATCGTTTAATTCAAGGTTCACAGAAGTTTCAAATTAGTTTAATGTGTGCAGAACAAGATCCTATTGTTTGTCATCGGGCAATTTTGATTTCTCCTCATTTAAAAAATGCAGGTTTGGATATTTACCATATTCATAAAAATGGAGATTTAGAAGCTAATGAAGATTTAGAAAATCGAGTTTTAAAACTACACGATTTATATAAGTTGCTTCCAGAAAATCAAAGTTCTGCAAAACAACTTTCTTTATTTGATATGCAGTCTACCCAAACTATAGAAAAAACTTTTACCCGTGCGGAGTTAGTAGAAAAAGCATATCAATTACAAGGTGAAAAAGTCGCATATACTGAAAATAAGGATGACCATGAATAAGGAAAATCAAGAAGTTAATTTATTTACCATTGGTTTTACTCAAAAAAAAGCGGAACAATTTTTTGAGACTTTGATAAAATCTGGTGTTAAACGAGTGATTGATACCAGATTAAATAATGTTTCTCAACTTGCGGGATTTGCAAAAAAGCAAGATTTAGAATATTTTCTGCGTAAAATTGCAGATATTGAATATGTGCATATTCTTGATTTAGCACCTACTCAAGATATTTTAGATGCTTATAAAAAAAAGCAAATAACTTGGGATGTCTATGAGGAAAAATTCAATCTTTTGATTTCACAGAGACAAATTGAAAAGAAATTATCTATAGATATGATAGATAAAAGTTGTTTGTTGTGTAGTGAACTTAAACCCCATAACTGTCATCGGCGGTTAGTAGCTGAATATTTGCAAGGTAAGTTAGATAGTAAGTTAGATAAAAGTATCAAAATTCATCATCTTTGAGTATATTCCCAGACATGGATATATTTAGGTTTTGTTTAAGCGTTAAGTAGTTTTACTGTTCATTTTTCAAATCTTCTCATTTTACTATTACTGCAACAAGTAAGGTGCAAGTGAGAATATAAGATGTTGACATTTGATATTATCTGTTTAGCAAAATCTACTAAACATGGTGGGATATGTATTGCGGGGATAAAAACCGATGGTTCTGGATGGTTGCGGCCTATTTCTAATCGCAGAAATGGTACTTTATATCCAGAACATTACACAACTAGAGATGGTCAAGAACCGGAATTATTTGATATTATTAGAATTCCGTTTATTAGACATGAACCGCAATATCATCATCCTGAAAATTATCTAATTCATTATAGTTATAAATGGCAGATTTTAGGGAAAGCGAGTTTAGAACAAGTTAAAAATTTAATTAAACCAGAAATTAAACGTAGTTCTTCAGAACCGAAATTATTAGGTAATTTTGATAAACAAATAGGTTATGAAGATTTACAAAATACACCTCTCAAATCTTCCTTAGCTATGATTAATCCAGAGGTGTTAGAATGGGAAATTAGATATAATCATCAAAATAAGAAAGTTTTTAGATGTTTGTTTTCTTTATGTGAAAACTTCTATGATTTACCTATTACCGATCCGGTGTGGATAGAGAAACTGAATGTTTTAGAAGAGGGAATATATTCCTGTGAGGATGTGATTAAAAAATTGGATTTAGTAAATTTTGAACCGGATAAATTTAGATTAACCATTAGTTTAAGTGAACCGTTTCAACCTTATTATCCTAGTGAGTTACAATACTGTTATAAATTAGTTGCTTCCGTCATTAATGTTACAGATATTTCTCACCGTTTAGGATGGGTGAGAATGAAGAATTAAAAATTAAAAATTAAAAAAACTCTGCGTCCTCTGCGGTTCGTTATCAGAAAACCTTCCCAATATTAAGAAAACTGTCTTTAAAAATACTGTATTAACTAATATGTAAAAGATAGAATATGTAACGAAATTGTTTTTAAAAACAACGTCAAATATTTTTTAAGGTTGTATTTCTACCACTTCAGATGTAAATGTCAAATAAATCTCAAAAGTATTTTTTACCCTTTTAGGTATTGGTAATGACTTACAATTCAGAGGAAATGCAGCAAATTTTAGAAGTTGCTTTTAAACGTAAGCAACAGGGAGAATTTACGCGAGAACAAATAATAGAAATCGCTTCAGAGTTAGGGGTTTCTTCGGAATCTCTCATTGCTGCGGAAAATGAATGGTTAAAAAAACAAGTGGAAGTGAAAAAAGAAGAAATGTCTAATCATCAAAAACAGCAAGAGTTTAAATCACATTTCATGGTTTTTTTGATTGTTAACGGGTTTTTGATTTTGTTAAATTTGTTCACTGGTTCTGGTTATTTTTGGGCTATTTTCCCGCTTTTGGGTTGGGGTTTAGGTTTGTTACTGCATTGGATGAATGCTTATAAAAAGTAGGGATTTAGGGGGATTCAAGCATCCCCTAACAACTCACACAAATATTTTGCTCGTTTACGCACTAATTCCCTGGTACTATCATCAATAGTCATACTTGAGCTACTAACATCGCATTAATGTTAGTAAAAATTCGGTCTAACTCGACCATAGCTTCTAGTTCTATAACTTCTTCTGAAGTCAACAAGTCAGCTTTTTTCCTGTCTAAAAGTTCTTCCATTCGGTTCTGGAGTTCATCACTAAATTTAAATAAGTTGAATTGATCTACTTTTTCAACTTTAATTTTACCCAGCAATGTTGAAGGTCTACTAATAGCTTGTATCATCAGTTTAGCTCCAATTTTGACTTTTATGTAATGTCTCCTCATATTCTTTTTCTGGTTCGGAGTCTGGTACTAAACCTGCAACAACTTGAACGGTATAGAATATTAGCTGACAATTTATTACTGATCTATCTCAGACTGTAACCATATTTCCAAATCATGAATATCTGTAAAATCTAAGAATGCTTCTCCTAGTTTTTCTAATTGTTCTATGTTCAAACTATTGATATTTTGAACATCATTAGCACTCAATTTTCCAAACCGCTTCGATACTATTTTTAATAGTAAGTTAATTGCTTCATCTTTTCTACCTTCCTGTCTACCTTCTTGTCTACCTTCCTGTTTACCTTCTTGCTTTGCTTCTTGATATACCCTTGTTTGCTTAATATCACTGACTAAAAACATTGCTTCTATCTCCTGACGGCTTAATTGTGAAAACTTTGACAATAAAACAGTCTCTAATAATTCTATTATACCTTGTTTTTCGTTGTCATCCTCAATTTCTGTTTTGGTTCTTTCCATGAGGTTTTTCACTAATTCTGGTGCTTGTGCTTCTTTACTCACAATTAACTCTATTAACCCCATTCCAATTGAACCTGGTGGTAATTCATCTAAATAAATTCTTTTAATTCTCCCACTGTTAATTAATTCTTGTTGATAAGTTGTTAGTTCTCCTACGTCTAAACTGCGTTTTGCAAATAACGCTATTGCTTGCCAATCTTGTACAGGTTTAAATTGATTGAGATAAATGTTTATTTCTGCTATTAATTCCCAGTAAAAATCAGGTTTCGGGTGAAATTGCACTTCCACAAAATAGATGGGTTTTTCTACATTCTCTGTCATGAAAATCCCATCAAATCTAAATGCTTTTTCTTTCACTTCTACAGAGGTGAATTGATAATCTTGGGCGTTTTCTGTTGGTTCTCCCAGTATTTCAAATAATAAGGTGTGAAAGGTGAGAAATATTTGGTAGAAGATTGTATCTGTGTGCATTGTTTGTTGTTATGAGTGCCTAGTTTTGAACCAACAAAATTTATCTTAAACATCTAATTGCTTCTAATAAACCTCTCGCTTTATTTAATGTTTCCTCATATTCTTTTTCTGGTTCGGAGTCTGCTACTAAACCTGCACCAGCTTGAACAGTAACAATTTGATTATTTAATACCATTGTTCTAATGGCGATCGCACTATTTAATTGTCCTTCAAAGTCATAATATCCATACACCCCAGAATATACTCCTCTGCGGGTTGGTTCTAGTTCGTTAATTATTTCCATTGCGCGAATTTTCGGCGCACCGCTTACTGTTCCCGCAGGAAAACACGCTTTTAATAAATCCCATGCTGTCTTATTTTCTGATAATTTACCAACTACATTACTCACTATGTGCATGACATGAGAGTAAAGTTCAATTACCATTAATTGATCTACTTTAACTGTACCATTTTCACAGACTCTTCCTAAATCATTTCTTCCTAAATCTACTAACATGATATGTTCAGCAACTTCTTTAGGATCTTGTAATAAATCTGCTGCTAAAGTTTCATCTTCTTTTGTGGTTTTTCCTCTCGGTCTTGTGCCGGCAATGGGTCGAACTGTGGCAATTATTCCCCCTTCTTCGTCTCGTTCTGCTTTCACCATTACTTCAGGACTAGAACCGATAATTTGCCAGTTTTGGAAGTTGAAAAACGCCATGTAAGGTGAGGGGTTAATTTGGCGTAGGGAACGATATAAAGCAAAAGGATTGCCTTGATATTCTGTGGATAATCTTTGAGAAATCACAACTTGAAAAATATCGCCGGCTTTAATATATTCCTTGGCTTTTTCTACACTGGCGCAAAATTCTTTTTTAGTGAAATTGCTGGTGTATTCTTCTATTCCTGCTTTGGGTTTATTTTGGGGTGATGTCCAAGGTAATTTAGTATTTTCTGGTGATATGGGTAAGGATAATTTACCTACCATTTCTTGAATGCGATCGCACGCTTTTTGATATGCAGATTCTAAATTTTCATGATTCCTTAAATCAGCGTAGGCGATCGCCCAAATTTTGCGTTTTACCTGATCAAATATCAATAAATGATCTACTTGCATCCATAACCCATCAGGGAGATTACGCTCATCCTGGGCATGAATTGGTACACGGGGTTCAATCCAATTGATTAACTCATAGCCCCAAAATCCAAATAAACCGCCAATTCCTGAAGGTAGCTGTGGTAATTTTACGGGGTGATAAGGTGCTAAACATTCCGCTAACACATTAAACGGATCACCTGTAAAAACTTGTTGTGAACCATCTCTATAAGTTTGAGTAGTTTGATCTCCTCTGGCTTCCAAAGTCCAAAGCGGATCACAACCTAATAAACTATATCTGCCTACTTTTTCACCACCTTCCACCGACTCTAGCAAAAAGCTGTAAGGTTGATCTGCACAAACCTTGTACCAAGCGGAAACCGGAGTATCTAGATCAGCAACCCATTCTTGATAAACAGGGACAAAATTACCTTGTTGAGCGAGCTTTGTAAATTGTTGGAAGTCGGGGAAAATCATAAATGCAGAGGTGACAGGTGACAGGTGACAGTAATAAGAAAATAGGAGTTTATGAGTATGGCGATCGCCAAGTTATGTTATCAGAATATAGAAATTAAGAATATAGAGCTTGTCCTAAGTTGACCATTTTATAGACAATAATATACTTATGTTGACAAAAATGGACATAAGTTAGCTCAGAAAAATGCCAACTTGATATATAATCCTCAGATATCAAGTATTGAATCAGACTATTACCGACGCGAAAACCAAGCATTGATAGTGATAGTCTGTTTCCAAATCTTAACCTGAGAAAGTCGCGTTGGGCTACAGCGTGCAAGTCTACTGAGGGATAACCGCTCCCATGCTCCCGTTGAAGTAGAAAGTAAAGTCTAGCTTTGTCTAGGTTTTATATAGCAGATTTATAACCGTAGACAGAGTAGTTAGGATATCAATGAATCATGAAACTCTCACCCCAATAGGGTTTGACTCCTGACTCCTGCTATAGAATACAGGAATTATAGACGTGAATAATGGGTAATTAGCAAAGGTTTTTCCCATTACCAATTACCCATTACCGTTTACCTAGTACCTAGACCTTATGCGTCGTGGGTAGCTTTACCACTGAACTTGAGTTGTGCAGGACTGGGGTTTTCACCAATTCTGCGGGGTACGTGGCGCACCATTTGACGACCAGCATTTACCTTTTCAGGGAAGACACCATCAGCAGGGTGAATGAAAGTGGTTTCACCGCTTGGTAAAATCCGGTAAATTTTGTAGTCAGTGATTTTGAATTTGCGAAGTTGAGCGCCTAAAGCGATGCCATACTCCTTGCGAGCCAAATACAGCAAGTTTTCGCCTTTACGCATTGTAGCCGCGCCACCAGTGGGCATTTCAAACACTTTTTCCTCTTTAGCAGTCCAGGTGATAGCGTACTTTTCTTCTACTTCTGCTTTTTTGAGTAGACCGCCAGTGCTACCGCCGAAGAGGGGAGTTTGTCCAGTTAGAGTTGCCATAAGGTTAAGGTTTTCTCTCAACGTTTTTAGGGCATACTAACACCGTAACCCACCTTATGTTGCGATCGCGTTATAGACTGTAACAGTTTTTAGGAAATGGGTGATTGGGGACTGGTGACTGGGAAAAATCTTTTCCTCCCCATCACCCCATCTGAATTGATGCAACTTTTGTCGCTGTGGTCTAGTTAGTTTGGCAACGCGGACAAATGATTTGACAATTTAACAGAATATTGTCACAAAAAATCAAAACTATTGAAACCCTGCTGTAACAGCGAAACTAAAAATGGAGGTTATTCAAAGTTTATTAGAAGCAGGCGATCGCACTACCTATGCTCAAAGACTCAAAGAAGCAGCAGTAAAACTGGGTAAATCAATGCGAACAGGAAGGCTTAGTTGGTCTGACGCAAACTGAGCGGGTTGATAAGGATAAGCACCGAGTTGATGAAAACTGGCAGGAGTTTATTCTGCTATATAAAACCTAGACAAAGCTAGACTTTACTTTCTACTTCAACGGGAGCATGGGAGCGGTTATCCCTCTGTAGACCTTCACGCTATAGCCCAACGCGATTGTGTTCCAATTAAGTTTCTGAAAAAGACTACCACCATCATTGCTTGGTTTTCGCGTCGGCAATAGTCTCAATTCAATACTTGATATCACCGTATTATATATCAAGTAGTTGATTTTTTCCGGAAAATATATTGATTTTTGTCAATATAAGTATAGTTTTGTCTATGAAATTGTCAACTTAGGACAAGCTCAATACTTAGGGTTTGCTGAAAAAGTTATCTGTGAACGACCAGTGACAGGAGACAGGTGACAGGAGACAGGTGACAGTTTCAAGAGTTGGATAGAAACGATTTTTTCTTTAAGTAGGAATTAAGTGCAAGGTTTTTCATTTGCCACCTCATAAAAGCTTGCACTTTTTGAAAATCAAAATAGCTAAAACCCTTTACATATAAAACTTTCAGATTTATTCAGCAACACTTAATTATCAATAATTATCAATTCTTAATTCTCAATTGGTAAACCAAACTTACTTTGATTGGTCATTTGGATATTACATAGGTCTGGATTTAAATCCAGTTTACAGGTGTAAGTTGCTAACATTTCTTTTTGATAATTGAAAACGCGGATGTTATAACCCAAGTTACGAGTATAATTACCCAGACTATGCACAAATCGGTAGCGTTCTAGATAATCTAATAAACTCCAAATTTGCTGATTTACGATCAAGTCTACACGGGCTGATTCATTTTCAGACGCTGGATATGCTATCCAGTTATCTAAAAGTTTATTTTCAGAGATTTCCTTAGCCCACCACAAACTAGGGATGGTTAAACTTTTGGAGTTAATAGTGTTAGCTGTGATGACAGAACCTTGGGGAGTAGTCAATAAATTTAGTTCTAGTGGTGCATCGGAAGGGCGCGGTATATTTCCCGCTTGTGAGGGTCGGATGGATAAACTCAAAAAAGTAGTCAGACTCGCGCTGAGTATGAGTAACAGAGATTTTTGGGAAGTGATAAAATTCTTTTTAGACATAAGTACAGATCAAAAATTTTGTGTTATTTATGTGTTATTTATGTGTTATTTATAATATATACAATTCCAATTTCTCAGTTTCTTTTGGTACTGCTAAACTGGTTGAGAATCCTAACAAACACAAATTATGCTCAAGCGTTCCAAGTTCGAGACAACCCAATCTCAAATTATGCACCGTGCCGAGGATCTGATTAGCGCCGCTTCAAATCGCTATCGGATTACTGTGCAAGTAGCTAATCGTGCCAAGCGTCGGCGTTACGAAGATTTTGAAAATAATGAAGATAGCATGATGAAACCTGTACTTAGAGCCATTATTGAGATGTCTGATGAACTAACTCAGCCGGAAATTATCGGCGATTTGTAATTTACATGATGCTGGGAATAGGTCATTAGTTCCCTATTCCCAGTTTTTTTATCGTAAAATCAATCAATGAAAAAGAAAAAACTTTTATTTTTGCGGTTTCAATCAGGACTGATAATTACAGTAATAACTCTGAGTTTATTGATTTTCGGTTCAGGAAACTTCGATTTTCTGAGCATCTCACCTGCTGTAGCCCAGAGAATCAGCCCTAGTGATATTTGGCAGTTAGTGTATCACCAATTACCCGACCTGTCAAAAGAAAATCAATATATCAGTAAAGAAACTGGCAAGGTGGCTGAAAATAACACCTTAGCTAGTCGGTTGATTCGTTATCACATTTATGTAAAAGGTAGAGTGCCTATATATCGTTTCGATTGGAAACTAACTTTAGCTGACTATTTGAATGCAAATGAAGTTATATATGAAGCTTCCTATCCGGGTAATGATTCCTTAAAGCAAAATCCATTAGAGGGCGATCGCACTGCTATAGCTAAACTCACCCGCAACCAACGTAATAAGCTAGTACAAGTCCTGGTTAATATTTTTAATACTCCATCATCAGGTGACAGGTGACAGTTGACAGGTGACAGTGAAGAAAGCAGGGAGCAGGGAGCAGGGGGAGAAGGTTGTTACCAATGCCCAATGCCTAATGACTAATAACTAATGGAAAAAGTAATTAAAAGCGGAACTGGTTGGCGTATAGGTTGGAATCCAGGCGGACAAGAATTTAAAGGCTTGGTTGGTACAGATAATTGGGCGGTTGAATTAACCGAAGTTGAATTAGATGATTTTTGTCGCTTATTAAATAAGCTTGCAGATACGATGAAGCATTTAGCGACAGAATTAATGGATGAAGAAAAAATTGCCTGTGAATCCGAAAGTGATTTATTATGGATGGAGGTAGAAGGTTATCCCCACTCCTATAGTTTGCGCTTTATCCTCAACACCGGGCGATGTGCAGAAGGACAATGGGATGCTCATGCTGTACCTGGTTTGGTGGCAGCAGCGGCAATGCTGAAAGTTTTTTGAAAAAACCCTTGCTTTTTCCTTCGACTTTTGATATATTTAGAAAAGTGACTTAATAAAAGTTAGATTCACAATCTAGATTTACAAATTTGGAAAAATCCCTAATCCAAAATCTAAAATCAAGAATCTAAAAGTTAAGTTAACGGGGCGTAGCGCAGCTTGGTAGCGCGCCACTTTGGGGTAGTGGAGGTCGTGGGTTCGAATCCCGCCGCTCCGATTTCATCGGATACAAATTTGTGATTCAGTAATAATACCTTGTAAACATTTATCCCAATTATCAAAAGGGAGTTGATGGAAATAAGCAAAATCAAAAACTACGCCTATGGTGGGTATTTTAGACCAAACAGGAGAACTCAACAAACGGTCATAATATCCACCACCATAACCTAAACGGTATCCTTGGCGATCGCAAGCTACACTAGGAACAAGAATTAAATCGACTTCTGTAGGATCTATAGTTGGTGCTTCTGGGTGTGGTTCAGTAATGCCATAATTACCGATTTGCAGTATATCATCTGGTTGCCACAAATGCCAGGATAGAGACTTACCAACACAACGGGGAAAACCCCAACGACGCTGCGAGTCGGTAAACAGTGGACTTAAATCAGGTTCTTGACGAAAGCTGAAATAGGCCAGGATAGTAGTTGCTTGGCTAAATAAAGGCGAATTTTGCAGTTGTGAAGAAATGCGATCGCTCTTTTTTTGCCAGTCTTGAACAGTCATAGATTGACGTTTTCTTAGCAAACTACGTCGAATTTCTGTTTTGTTTAGCTGTGAATCAATGTTTAGCAATGTGCGAACAGGTGAATTGATAATTGATAATTGATAATTGATAATTGGGGGTTGCTGAGAAAGTCTTTCCGTGAAGACAGGGAACAGGGAACAGGGAACAGTTTCAGCTATCTGTCATCCCCAAATTTTTGGGTTTGCGATCCCCAAAATGCACGGTTTTTCAGGTATACCCTTCAAAACCCTTGCACTTTTTTCCTCTTTATCAACCTGTAACCCTTGATATATCTGGGTTTTACATTTATTCAGCAAGCCCTAATTGTTTCATTCAAGGGTAATTGTCCATTGTTAATTGTCAATTGTCAATTGCTGCTATATAAAACCTAGACAAAGCTAGACTTTACTTTCTACTTCAACGGGAGCATGGGAGCGGTTATCCCTCTGTAGACTTTCACGCTGTAGCCCAACGCGATTGTGTTCCAATTAAGTTTCTGAAAAAGACTACCACCATCATTACTTGGTTTTCGCGTCGGCAATAGTCTCAATTTAATACTTGATATCACCGTATTATATATCAAGTAGTTGATTTTTTCCTGAAAATATATTGATTTTTGTCAATATAAGTATAGTTTTGTCTATGAAATTGTCAACTTAGGACAAGCTCTTTGATGGCATTCCCAGTCAGAGACTGGGAACGAGATAAAATGCTAGGTTTTTACCTATGCAGCGTTTTGACGATACCACTCAATGGTATTTTTTAGCCCTTCTTCAAAGCTGACTTGAGCAGTGAAACCAAACGCTTCCTTAGCTTTTTCCGTATCTAAACAACGTCTTGGTTGTCCGTTGGGTTTGTCAGTTTCCCAAACAATCTCCCCTTCATACTCCATTAACTCACAAATCAGATTAATCAAATCTTTAATAGAGATTTCATAACCTGTACCCAAGTTAACAGGATCAGACTCATTGTAGAACTGAGTACCCATGACAATACCCCGCGCTGCATCTGTAGAATACAAAAACTCACGGGTAGGAGAACCATCACCCCAAACAGGAAGTTGTTTTTCTCCCTTGGTTTGCGCTTCGTGAACTTTGCGGATCAAAGCTGGAATAACATGAGAACTTCTAGGATCAAAATTATCTTCAGGACCATATAAGTTCACCGGGAGTAGGTAAATACCATTAAACCCATACTGCTGACGGTAAGATTGCAGTTGGACTAAAAGCGCCTTCTTAGCTACTCCATAGGGGGCGTTGGTTTCTTCTGGATAACCATTCCACAGGTCTTCTTCTTTAAAAGGAACTGGGGTAAATTTAGGATAAGCGCAGATAGTACCCACACAAACGAACTTTTCTAAACCTGCTTGATAGGCCGCATGAATTAGCTGAGTACCCATGATCAAGTTATCGTAAAATAACTCACCTGGTTTTTCGCGGTTGAGGCCAATTCCACCGACATGAGCAGCTAAGTGAATAATAATATCCTGTTGATTCACTGCACGTTGGCAATTTTCCCAAACTCGTAAATCACAATCACGCGATCGCGTTACTGTAATTTTCTCACGGTCAGCCCCAGCTTGACACAATTGATCAATTACTTGACGGCCAAGAAAACCTGCACCACCAGTAACAAGAATGCGTTTATTTGTTAAATTTAAAGCAGTCATTCGATTTTGGATTTTAGATTTTGGAATAAACAGGGGTTTAGGACTCAGGAGTTCAGAAGTTCAGGATTTCAGAAAAAATATTCCCCAGTCACCTGTCACCTGTCACCTGTCACCTGTCACCTGTCACCTAATTAAAAATGCAGAGATCCTAATTCTTGACGGATAGTAGCAATATCTTGGTGTTGTTGTGAACCATTGCTATTAGGAGAAGTATGACCAAGGGCTTGTAAGTCAGCTTCTACCATTAAAGAAACAAGTTCTTTGAAGGTTACAGAAGGTTTCCAACCTAACTTTTGTTGTGCTTTGGTAGGATCACCAATTAATAAATCTACTTCTGCTGGTCTGAGATAGCGTTGATCAAATTCAACATAATCTTGCCAGTTGAGATTAACATAACCAAATGCTAATTCCAAAAATTCCCGTACTGAGTGAGTTTCCCCTGTAGCAATAACGTAATCATCGGGATGATCTTGTTGCAACATCAGCCACATTGCTCTAACGTAATCTTTGGCATAACCCCAATCACGTTTAGCATCTAAATTACCCATATATAAGACTTTTTGCTTATCAGCGACAATACGGGCAACGGCTCTAGTGATTTTTCTGGTAACAAATGTTTCACCCCGGCGAGGTGATTCATGGTTAAAAAGAATACCGTTGCAAGCAAACAAGTTATAAGATTCTCGATAATTTACAGTTTGCCAGTGAGCATAAACTTTTGCACAAGCGTAGGGACTGCGGGGATAAAAAGGTGTTGTTTCACTTTGGGGGACTGCTTGCACCAAACCATACATTTCTGAAGAACCGGCTTGATAGAATCGTACTTGAATCCCTGTGCGGTGTTGGTAGTCGCGGATGGCTTCTAATAAACGAAGAGTTCCCATCCCTACAGCATCTACTGTATATTCAGGAGAATCAAAACTAACTCTAACGTGAGATTGAGCGCCTAAATTATAAATTTCTGTGGGTTTAACTTCTTCTAAAATGCGGCGCAGGGTAGTACCATCAGTTAAATCGCCGTAGTGTAGAAATAATCTTACACCTTCTTTATGTGGATCTTCGTAAATGTGATCAATGCGATCTGTGTTAAAGGTGGAGGTGCGGCGGATAATTCCGTGAACTTCATAACCTTGTTCTAGTAAAAATTCGCTTAAGTAAGAACCATCTTGACCTGTGATACCAGTAATCAACGCCCGTTTTTTTTCTGTCATGCCCAATTATCTCTTGTTGTTGAAGTTGTAAAATTTACAGGCAATACTAGATAAATTAGCAACTCATTGCTAAAATTGCCTGATTTTAAACATACAAGTCTTAGTTGCTATTAAAGATCAAATGTCAACTACTGTACTAAACAAAAACCATTTTAACAAGTTAGGTTTCCATTATCTATAAAAACAAAGCGGTTAAGTTTGTCTGCCAAGATCCAAAACTTGACCTCAAGGGGTTTCAGGCTTTTTTCTAATAATTTTTCTGAGATTTGCAAAAACCAAATAAACTATAGATTTATATGAAGAATTAATCAAGTTAACAATAAAAGTTGTAGCATTTTTTGATTAAGCCAGTGGTTTTGGCTGCTGAACTGCTAAGGTGCGGGGCTTGGCATTAGCCATACTCCTGATAGGGGAGTGTGGCGTTAGCCATAGGGCGTTAATAAGCCCCGTTATTTTTAGGCATGATTACCACATTAATGGTTTTCAAGATGATCCATAAATCTAGCCAAAAATTTCTGAATTTAACATAGTGTAGGTCTATTTGGACTCGCCGGGGGTAAGGTATATCATTACGTCCAGATACTTGCCATAATCCAGTAATGCCTGGACGAATGGTTAAAACTTCATTAATGTGAGAGCCATATTTGGACAATTCTTCCGCTACTAGGGGGCGGGGTCCGACTACACTCATATCCCCTTTTAAAACGTTCCAAAATTGGGGAAATTCATCTAAGCTGGTAATTCGCAGTAAGTGACCAATTTTGGTAATCCGGGGGTCTTTTTTCAGTTTAAAAGTGCTGGTAAATTCTTGACGTAACTCTGGGGAAGTTTCCATCATTTGGGCGAGTATTTCATCCGCATTTGTTACCATTGTGCGGAATTTGATACATTTAAAGGGACGATAGTTTTTACCAACTCGTTCTTGGATATAAAAAATCGGACCTTGTGAGCTTACAGCAATCAGTAAGGCCAAGATTATGTATATCGGGAAAAACAAAATCAAAACCGACAAAGAAAATGCAATATCGAACAGTCGTTTGGCTAACTCTCCGTTTAAACCCTGATCAGATAAACCTCTGGGTTTGATCTTGGGCGGTTTTGATTTTTGACCACGTTTGACTAAAGTATGCGTCGAGGCATTAGCATCTTTACGTGGGTATCGCTTGCCGGAGAGAAGTGAACTCTGGGCAGTCATCATACTCCTTAATAATCCACACCACACATAGTCCCAATCTTAAAGCTAAAAGGCAGTGATTCTGGGGGGAAATTCCCAAAAGCCTAGAAAATAAATACAAAAATCCTGAATATTATTTCAGGGAAGGTCTTTTTTCTTGACACTGATTCAGGAAATCTAGATAACGATCTGCAAAAACCTGTCTCGAAAACTGACTAGCGTGTAATTTTATATACTCAGATTTTAAAAAATCCTGATAGACTTCAAACTTTTCTACGGCCTCCACCAAAGCTGCTACTGTTTGTTCTTTAAAGAATATACCTGTTCCGGTGTCCATACAAGTGCGAATATCTCGCACGGTTTCTAAAGCACCACCTGCACCATAAGCAATAACAGGAGTACCACAAGCTTGTGCTTCTACTAAGGCAATGCCAAAATCTTCACAAGCTGCATAAACAAACGCTTTAGCACGAGCCATATAGGTTTTTACCATATCCTCAGGTTGCCATCCGAGTATTTGGATATGAGGACTGGCGATCGCTTGCAGATGTTTCATTTGCGGTCCTGTACCAATCACCACCAATGGTCGTTTGAGTTGATTAAAAGCCTGAACAATCAAGGATACTTGTTTGTAGCTGACTAATCGGGAAACGATCAGATAAAAATCCTCTTTTTCAGCGCAGAAGGGCAAGTTTTCGATGTTTACTGGTGGGTAAATGACTTTTGCTTCTCGGCGATAGCAACGCCAAATCCTGCGGGCTGTATGCTGGGAGTTGGCGATGAAGTAGTCAACCCGGTTGGCACTCAATACATCCCATTGACGTAAGCTATGCAATAAGTATTTTGTGATCCATCCAATTCCACCTTTTCCTAGTTTGCTTTGGTTGAGATAATCAAAGGTCAAGTCCCAAGCATAACGCATTGGACTATGGCAATAACAAATGTGCAGTTGATCTGGAGTGGTGAGGACTCCTTTGGCTACTGCATGGGATGAAGATAAAATTACCTCATATTGACGCAAATCTAATTGCTCGATGGCCAATGGTAACAAGGGTAAATATTTTTGTACCCCTTGACGGGCTAGGGGTAAATGTTGCAAAAAGGTTTTACCTATCTGACGCTGGTAGAGATAACTTTCTGGGTTGGTAGATTCAAAATCTATTAAGGCATATAAATCAGCATCTACATGATTTAATATTTCCTTGACTACGAGTTCTGAACCGCCTGTGGCTTTGGGTGTTAGCCACTCATGAACTAAAGCATATTTTGAAGACATGAGTTCAATTAAAAATTAAAAATTAAAAATTAAAAATGGGTAATTGGTAATTGGTAATTGGTAATTGGTAATTGGTAATTGGTAAGAATAAACTTTTGCCTCTTGCCTATTGCCTCTTGCCTTTTTACTGTCACCTGTCACCTATCACCTATAACCTGATAATCTCAACAATAGGGGTGTTTTGTCACCTGTGTTTATAAGGATTTGGGATTTTATGCGTATTCTGGTTATTGGTGGGACTCGGTTTATCGGTGTCTACTTGACTCAACTGCTGGTAAAAGCTGGCCATGAGGTGGTTTTGTTTAATCGTGGTAATCATCCCGCACCTGATGGTGTAGGACAGATTATAGGCGATCGCACTGACCCAACTCAGTTAAAGGATAAGTTATCACAGGAAAGTTTTGATGTCATTTTTGACAATAATGGTCGGGAACTTGCTGATACTCAACCTTTGGCGGAAATTTTCAACGGACGGGTCAAACATTTTGTTTATATGAGTTCGGCGGGGGTATATTTAAAGTCTGATCAAATGCCCCATATTGAAGGTGATGCTGTTGATCCGAAAAGTCGTCACAAGGGTAAGCACGAAACGGAAGCGTTTTTACAACAGTTAGGCATTCCTTTTACTTCCATTCGTCCAACTTATATTTACGGACCACAAAATTATAATCCTTTGGAAAGTTGGTTTTTTGATAGAATTGTCCGCGATCGCCCTATTCCTATTCCGGGAAATGGGATGCACATTACTCAATTAGGTCATGTTAAAGATTTAGCTCAGGCAATGTTACAGGTGATTGGTAATGAAAAAGCCATTGGTGAGATTTATAATGTGTCAGGCGATCGCTTTGTCACTTTCGATGGTTTAGCCCGTGCTTGTGCGATCGCTGCTGGTAAGTCTGCCGCTGATCTTAAAATAGTACATTACGATCCCAAAAAGTTTGATTTTGGCAAACGTAAAGCTTTCCCCATGCGAGTACAACACTTTTTCGCATCAGTAAATAAAGCCATCACTGAATTAAATTGGCAACCAGAATATGATTTAATTTCTGGTTTAAAAGATTCTTTAAACAATGATTATTTAGCCACTGGACAAGATAAAACAGAAGTTGATTTTTCTGTCGATGATGAAATTCTAAAAGCTGTTTAATTAGGTAATGTGTAATGGGTAATGGGTAATCAATTTCATTTTTACCAATTACCAATTACCAATCACCTTTAATTACAAATCATCAGGATTAATTCCCAATTCTCGCAACTTCGCCGCTAATTTATCAGCCCGTTGTCTTTCCTTTTCCACAGGGGTAAGAACCCAATTTCCTGCACTATCATACCAGCGTAACCATAAACGTTCAATCCCTTCAAAACTACCTTGCCAAAGTCCCACACCTAACTCTATTCCTGGCATCCAAATTTTACCAGAACTCACATCTATTTCTTCATAGCGATCCGCCACTAATTGAAATGCTTGTAATTTATCAGTGTACCGATCAAAAATAATATAGTAAGGCACTCTGACAATTTTTTCATATACTTCCCATTTCGTAGGCGGTTGGTTCACTTCTCTCAAAGTTCTACCTAAATCTTCCTTTTCTGTTTTGGGTGACAATAATTCTACCATCACTAAAGGGGCAATTATTTCTTGCCACATTACATAACTTAAACGTAATTCTCGCTGATCAAATAAACGAGAAACACCAACCACCGCAAACCAATCTGGACGTTTATACCATAATGGATTACGAGTATCATAATAAAGATTTAAGTCACTGGCAACAAATACCTGATCTGGGGGATAATTAGGAGGTGAAAAGGTATCTGTTAAAAGTCTCGGTTGTAAAAGATGAAATTCGTCTGGCAACCCTGCATCCTCCACGTATTCACTAGGAAGATCATACATGGTAGGGAGGGTTTCTTGAGCAGGAATAGGTGGTTCTGTTTGGTACATAATCATTTATCCTTTATTTGTTCTTGTTTAGTGTTCTTGTTTGGCTGGTAATAAATAAATTATTCCCGAAATTACTGTTAAGATGACAGATAACCAAAAGGTAATTAAAGCCGGAATTTGCCAAATTTCTGATAATGGTGCTATGAGTAATGCTATGGCGATTATTTGACTTACTGTTTTCAGTTTACCCCAAATATTTGCCCCGCTAATGCTTGTTTGATTAACTCGCCATCCCGCTATGGCTAATTCTCGTGCTAAAATTATAAATACTCCCCATCCTGGGATTTTTCCTAATTCTACTAATACTAATAATGGTGCTAGTACCAAGAGTTTATCTACTAATGGATCTAGAAATTTTCCTAAGTCTGTAATTTGGTTAAGTTTTCTGGCTAAATATCCATCTAACCAGTCTGTTAATGCTGCTATTAAAAATATGGTTAAGCATATCCATTTGGCTTGGGGTGTGGGAATATATAAGCCATATAATAAAAATGGTATTCCTATTAGTCGGGAAAAGGTGATTGTGTTTGGTATGTTCATGATTTTTAAAGTTTGTTATTTTTCGGGTTTTTCGTTTTATTACAGGTTTTTTATTAACGTTCGCGTAGCGTGCCGTTAGGCATACCGCAAAGTACGCAAAGAACACAAAGAGGTTTTATAAGAAGTCGGTAATATTTTTGATCTATTTTAATTTTAAGCATTCAAATAATTCTCCTAATGTTAAATGTAATTCTTTCATTATTTCGGGAACTGGTAATATGTCTGTTTCATTTTCTAAATAAATTGGTTGTTGGTTTTGGGGATAAATTATGATATTATATTCTTCGGGAATAATTAACCAACCTAAGCTAGTACCATGATTTAAACAATGTAAAATATTTTTGGTAGGTTTGGCTATACTTTGTTCTGGAGAAAGAATTTCAATTGTCCAGTCTGGATGGGTATTAAAAGCATTTTCAATGTTACCTTTTTCATCTACGGGTATTCGATCCCATGCAAATACCGCTATGTCAGGAACTATGGAACGTCCCCCAAATGTACATCTTAACTCTGGAAATGCTAAAGCAATTTTAGCATCTTCAACTACATTGTTAATCGCATTAACTGTTTTCCCTTGTAATCTGCTATGTTTACCTTGTGGCATTGGTTTTTGAATTATTTCTCCGTTAATATATTCGCTTGCAGGTTTGGTTTCTGGTAGTTGTAAAAATTCTGCTAAAGTTAATTTACAGGTGGGTGTTGTTACCATAATATTTTTACCTCCCAGGATTTATTTTTTAGTATACTCTAGTGATGAAATTACTATATAAAAAATACTGAATTTGACAAGAATAAAAAACAGATATTCCCACATCCGCGTTTATCTGCGTCCATCTGCGTTAAAATAAACGTTCAATTAAAATTATTACCTATTCTCAATCAATCCAAAATAAAATAGTAAGCATTCAGCTATCAACTATCAAACATTCTGACTCCTGACTCCTGACTCCTGACTCCTGAATTTTTGCATAAAACATTGCTAAATTGGACGTTTAGCATCCTCACATGGGATGATTTGTATTTTCAGATCATCTCATCCAAAATTATGACTAATACAGATTTTCGCATTGAACGGGACTCGATGGGCGATCGCCAAATTCCCAATCACGTCTATTATGGTATTCAAACTCAACGCGCTGTTGAAAATTTCCCTATCAGTGGTTTACAACCTTTACCCACCTACGTTAACGCAGGTTTATATATCAAAAAAGCTACCGCTATCGTCAACGGTGAATTAAATTGTATTCCCGCAGATATTAGCAAAGCTATTATTCAAGCAGTTGATGAAATTTTAGCAGGTAAACTCCGTGATCAGTTTGTTGTTGATGTTTACCAAGCAGGTGCAGGTACATCTCACCACATGAACATTAATGAAGTTCTCGCAAACCGTGCTTTAGAAATTTTGGGAGATGAAAAGGGTAACTATAAACGAGTTAGTCCTAATGATCATGTCAACTACGGACAGTCTACCAATGATGTCATCCCTACCGCTATCCGTATCGGTGGTTTATTAGCACTTTCCCAAACTCTACACCCTGCTTTAGAAACTGCAATTTCTACTCTAGAAGCTAAAGCGGTGGAATTTCACGATATCGTTAAATCAGGAAGAACTCATTTACAGGATGCTGTACCCGTGCGTTTGGGTGAAAACTTCCGCGCTTGGGCGCATATTCTCAGCGAACATCAAAACCGATTATACACCGCTTCCGGTGATTTAATGGTTCTGGGTTTGGGGGGAAGTGCAGCCGGTACAGGAATGAATACCCACCCAGAATATCGTAAACGGGTAATAGAGACGCTTTCCCAACTATTAGAAATACCCTTAGAACCTGCACCCCATCTCATGGCCGCGATGCAAAGTATGGGTGCGTTTGTGAATGTTTCCGGTGCGGTGCGAAATTTAGCACAGGATCTAGTTAAAATCTCCCATGACCTGCGTTTAATGGACTCTGGACCCAAAACCGGGTTTAAGGAAATTCAACTACCTCCAGTGCAACCGGGATCTTCTATTATGCCAGGTAAGTATAACCCGGTAATGGCAGAGATGACATCAATGGTATGTTTTCAGGTGATGGGATATGATAGCGCGATCGCTCTTGCAGCACAAGCAGGACAATTAGAATTAAATGTGATGATGCCTTTAATTGCCTATAATTTAATTCACAGCATTGAAATTTTAGGTAATACAATTGGGGCATTAACTAACAGTTGTATTCAAGGAATTACCGCGAACAAAGAAAGATGTTTGGGTTATGCTGAGGGTAGTTTGGCTTTAGTTACTGCTTTAAATACTCACATTGGTTATCTTAATGCTGCTGCTGTCGCTAAGGAGTCTTTGGAAACAGGAAAATCTCTGCGGCAAATTGTTCTGGAAAAGGGTTTAATGACTGAGGAAGAATTAGCTTCTGTTTTAGATTTAGAACAAATGAGTGCGATTATACCTTTATAACCAGGTATGGGTTCAATACTGTTCGGTTAAGGATTTTTGTAAGTTGGGTTTACCGTGTAAAAACCCAACCAACCCTTGTAAATGTTGGGTTTCGTTCCATTGCTTCGCAACGCTAACGCGAACAACCTAACCTACGTTATGTCGTTGTTTTGGGCTTAACCGAAAAGTATTGGGTAAGGGTTTAGCAATGCTAAACCCCCATACCAGTTGAAGTTTATCATCATTTGTAGAAATCATTTGATATACTCAGCTACCTACTGACCCGCCATCATTTCCAGAACTTGAGGAGGAAGTTCTCGGACTATGCGAAATGGGAAAAGACGAGTTGAGGCGATTTGAGCATATTCAGACGTGAGAAAAGGCGCATATTGACTAGCTTCAGGGGTTAATTGTGCAGCCATAGCGAGGGTAATAGCACAGAGAAATTTACGCACATCTTTAGCTTGTTCGCCAGTGATTTCTCGGCTCAAGATGGGAGTATCGGGAATGTGACTTTGATCTACGGTAAAATCAGGGTCTTTGACACTTAAATGACTAGCCCCAATTACACCTACTAACCATTTTGGGGAACGAATTTTAGCAAAACTCAGGACTTGTTCTGTTAAGGCGGGGGTGGTTTTATCTGCGGAACTGGCAAAAACTAATGTGGGGATTTGTATTTTGGCTAAACCACTATCACCAAACATCAGAGATGATATGGGATTAAGAGCGATCGCCTGTTTCACCCTCCCATCTCGCAATTGATAGGTTTTTTCTGGTAATTCTTGGGCTACACATTGCACCACCTCACCTAAACTCCCTTTGACCAAGTTCCGCTGACACTTTTGTTTCAGGTGATCAATTTGTAACTCACCTCCTGCTAATGCCAAAGCAGTACCACCTCCAAAGGAATGACCCACAACCATGACATTATTAGTTGCCAGCTTACCTTGTAAGGGATTATTAGGTGATTGATTGAGCTTTTCCAATTCATCCAGGATAAAACTAATATCACGGGGGCGGTCTAAAAATTCTTGGGGTTCAACCAGTCGTTTTTTACCTTGGTAAGCTGCATTGCTACTAGCTTCATTACTTCCAGGATGTTCTGGGGCTGCAACTACATATCCATGGGAAGCCAAATGTTTTGCTAAATAACGCAAGTCAGTACCCACTGAACCCAAACCATGAGAAAAAACAATTAGGGGTTTATTGACCGTTGCAGTAGTTGAAAAGTAAATGTCTACGGGAATTTGTCGTTGTCGCTTTTGGTCGTTGTAACTTAAGCTAAGTGTTTGTACTTCTGCTTTTCCTGCTTCCGCAGGGTCCAAGGCAGAATTAAATTTCACTTCTGTGGGGTTAAGCAAAGGAGCGATCGCCAACATAAACCGCTGGGTGCGGAAAAAGGCACTATTCAAATTCCGCAGTACATTAATCGCCTGGGGCAAATTAATTTGTAAGTGCTTACTAGGATACGCCTCAATAAAACTGAGGACGGATAAGCCTTGTGGGGAATTAGCCCCTAAAATTAATCCCGCCTTTATGGCCTTTACCCCGGCTTGATCCTTACGATTAATAGCCGTAGAGATATCACTGAGAATAGTCGTACCAATTTGTGTATTGATTAATCTATCTAAAGTTACAACATTGATGGGGATTGTGTTTTTCAATCCTCCCAGTAAAAACTGGCGTTGCTCCTCGGTCATTCTTTTGGTGTAAAGTTCTAAACTATCTGGTAATTTGCCAGTTTCCACAGCTTTTTTCAACTCTGCTAAGGATACAGAGTCTTTTAGAGGACCATAGCGGATAATTACTGTATCTGCGGCCATTGCAGAGGTGTTAACTTCACAAAACGGTGTTACAGCAATAACACAAAATGCACCTGCAAATATTTTCAACTTCTGCCAGCTTTTCCCTGTAAACATCTTGGTATACGACTCCGGTTTAATTATTGTCAACGATAGTTAACTTATCTGATTCATTTACGCTGAACATTTGGAGAGCATTGATTGACAAAGCTCGAACTGTAACGATAGCAATACCATCATTACTGACGGTAAAGGAGGAATCTCTCAAAGCACCAATATCAGTAATTGTAGTTGACATAGTGTTATATATTGTTTCCCTCTTACCTGAATTTTAGCTAAAAATAGTCTATATTGTGATATAATAACGCAATTATTAATGAATTATGCAGACACCAAAACCAGCCGTTAGTTTAATTCGCGCTAAATCTTACGAACAAGAGGCTTTAAGAGAATCCTTGACGACGCTGTTAGCACCTTTGGGGGGAATAGCAGCTTTTGTGAAAAGGGGCGATCGCGTACTTTTAAAACCTAATTTACTCACCGGTTCTCGTCCTACTAAAGAATGTACCACACGCCCAGAATTAGTCCGCGCTGTGGCTGAAATGGTGATGGAAGTGGGAGGTAAACCATTTTTGGGAGATAGTCCCGCTTTTGGTAGTGCTAAAGGTGTCGCTACAGCTAATGGTTTATTACCAATTTTGGAAGATTTGAATATTCCTATTGTGGAATTTCACGGTAAACGTTACCAAACAGTGAATGATAATTTCAATCATCTGCTATTATCAAAAGAAGCTATGGAAGCAGATGTAATTATTAATCTGCCTAAAGTTAAATCTCATCTGCAATTAACTGTAACTTTGGGTGTGAAAAATCTCTTTGGTTGTGTGCCTGGTAAAATGAAAGCTTGGTGGCACATGGAAGCAGGAAAAGATGCCGCAAGATTTGGGGAAATGTTGGTAGAAACTGCCAGGGCAATTAACCCCAATTTAACCATTTTAGATGGTATTATTGGTCATGAAGGTAATGGTCCTAGTGGTGGTGAACCTCGCGCTTTAGGTGTTTTAGCAGCCTCAGATAATGTGTTTGCTTTAGATCGGGCAGTGTTGGAAATTCTCAAGGTTGATCCTCTAAAAGTTCCCACAGTTGCAGCTTCTCAAATATTGGGTATTTGTCCAGAATTAAGTGAAATTGAATTCCCCAATTTATCTACTGATTTATTACAAATAGAAGATTGGCGTTTACCTGATAATTTAATGCCAATTGATTTTGCTATGCCGCGTGTGATTAAATCTACTTTTAGGCATCTTTATATCCGGTTTATTAAAGAACCAATGGGTGCTTACGCTAAAGGATAAAAACTCAAACATATCCTAAATTTTATCGTTCCCATACTCTGGGAATGAATTTTCAAAGGCTCTGACTTTGGTAAAATCAGAGGCATAGTCTATATATTCCATTCCCAGTCTGAGACTGGGAACGAGAAAATCTAAAATCTAAAATCTAAAATTGCTGTAAATGCACAAGAACATTAATAATTCTGTGACTACGATCACTAAATCGGGTGATTTTGATGTAGTGAAACTAATTTCCGGAAAATATTAATTACTCCATGAAGAAGCAGATATTTGATATTTCATTTGTAACAAAAATGCCATGTATAAAAAGCGCCTATGCCATTTTTGCAACAGGATAAGTTTCTTTAAAGTTAGCAGCTTGACTTGAGAAAAATAGCTAAAATAGAAATGAAACTCTCTGAAAGAGAGTACAACTACAAGTGATAGGAACAAAAAAATTTTTTGTATGAATTCAAATAGCCAGTCTGCCAAACCTCCCGACACATATTCCCAACGTGTGGCAGACATTGTGGGAACGGCGATCGCACTCGTGACCCTGACCCTACCTGTATTTATCATTTCCCACTATTCTTCACCTATTGTTCCCAATCATCATCCGTCAACCCTGACATACGATTTAGCCAGAAGCAATAAATAACTGTTTC
Organism: Sphaerospermopsis sp. LEGE 08334; assembly: GCF_015207205.1. Classification (NCBI taxonomy): domain Bacteria; kingdom Bacillati; phylum Cyanobacteriota; class Cyanophyceae; order Nostocales; family Aphanizomenonaceae; genus Sphaerospermopsis; species Sphaerospermopsis sp. LEGE 08334. The sequence goes on from NZ_JADEXH010000002.1 coordinate 167,862, forward strand.
TACATCCAGTTTAGTTGTGCTGTAGCAATTTTAATTTAACCATACATTAGCAGATCCCTGATTTCTCCCAGAAGTCGGGGATCTGTATTTTTTGCCCAAAGCCTTGGGAACAAATGCACAATTGTCCTAAAATCTAACACGGGGAGCCAAACTGCGTGCTACCTAGATTCTCACTATAAGCGAAGGAGTTTTGTTGTGGATTTATCTCTTATTCCTGCCCAACCTAAACCGGGTGTGATTAATGTTTTGATTGAAATAGCAGGTGGGAGTAAAAATAAATACGAATTTGACAAGGATTTAAACGCTTTTGCCCTAGACCGGGTGCTTTATTCTTCGGTAAAATACCCTTATGACTATGGCTTTATACCCAACACCTTAGCTGATGATGGTGATCCTCTGGATGGGATGGTCATAATGGATGAACCAACTTTTCCAGGTTGTATAATTCCTGCAAGACCAATTGGTTTTTTGGAAATGATTGATGGTGGCGATCGCGATGAAAAAATTCTTTGTGTTCCTGCCAAAGATCCACGTTATGCCAATGTAAACTCCCTCAAAGACATCCATCCCCACCGTTTAGAAGAAATTGCTGAATTTTTCCGTTCTTACAAAAATTTGGAGAAAAAGGTAACAGAAATTCTCGGTTGGCAGGATGTAGACAGGGTTGCACCCTTAGTCGAAAAGTGCGTCGCTGCTGCTAAAAAATAATAAATGATGGTTAGTTAATGGGTAACGGGTGACTGGGGACTGGGGACTGGGGAGGAAAATTTTAGATTTTAGATTTTAGATTTTAGATTGGAGATCACAAAAACAATCCAAAATCCAAAATCCAAAATCCAAAATAAATAACTCCTGCCTCCTGCCTCCAACCACAACCCTGTTAAATAGACTAAAACTACTCCTGGTTGTTGCTGAACAACCCAAAACGAAATGCAGCGCACTCTCCTTTTGGCTAAAATTCATAACTGTACCCTCACAGGGGCAAATATTAACTATGTGGGTAGTATCAGTATCGATCAAGTTCTTTTAGATAAATCTGGTATTTTACCTTATGAACAAGTACAAGTAGTGAATAATGCTAATGGTCAGCGTTTTATTACTTATGCAATTCCGGCTCCAGCTAACTCAGGAATCATTGAGTTAAATGGGGCGGCTGCAAGACTAGGCATTACAGGCGATCGCTTGATTATAATGACTTACGGGCAGTTTACACTAGAGGAGTTAAAACATTACTCTCCCACGGTCGTCATTGTGGACGAACAAAACCGAATTTTAGAAGTAAGAAATTACGATGATCTGCTCAGTAAGCTCTAAGTTCAAGGAAAATGTCAAATTTTGAGCGTTCTGATTCCCAAAGCTACGTCAATGATCAATTAACTCCTCCGCTTAATCACCTTGCTGGGGAGTTTTGGGTTAAATTTTGGGGTGTACGAGGTTTAATTCCTACCCCAAACAGTCACACCTGCCGCTATGGTAGTAATACTGCTTGTGTAGAAATATATGTAGCAGGAAAACGCTTGATTTTTGATGGAGGTACTGGCTTACGCATTTTAGGGAAAACTTGGCAACAACAAGAAGAAGCTCTGGAAGCCCATTTATTTTTTACCAACTCCCAATCAAATCGTATCCAAGGATTTCCCTTTTTCGCCCCGGCATTTGTGACGGACAATTGTTTTCATATTTACGGTACGGCTGCTTCCAATGGTGCATCAATTAAACAATGTCTGTGCGATCAGATGCTCCAACCTCACTTTCCTTACCCTTTACAGGTAATGGAGTCAGAGTTGCTTTTTTATAACCTGACTCCTGGCAACGTCATAGAATTAAGTGAGGTAAAAGTGACAACAGCCTTAATTAATAAATATCAGAGATCCATAGGCTACAAGGTGAGTTGGGGAACCCATAGTATTGCTTATACAACAGATTTACATAAGAGTCTTGATATACAAGAACAAAACCAGATTTTACCCATTATTCAAGATGTTGATTTATTAGTTGCTAATGCTACTTATACACCACCCACTGATCAAAATCATGAATATGCGGAATTACTCTGGAAAACTCCAGTAGAATTGGCTCAAACTGCTAAGGTGAAAAAATTGGTGATATCTCACCATCACCCAGATGATGATGATGATTTTCTAGACAAAATTCACGATGAAGTTAAGTCTATTTTTCTTAATGTTGTATTAGCTTCTGAAGGTATGATGTTGTATGTAGGTGACAGGTGACAGGTGACAGGTGACAGGTGACAGTAATAAATTTACCAATTACCAATTACCAATTACCAATTAGCTCCTGTAGTTTGGCAGCTACTAAACCACTGGTAAATAATTCTCTGGCTTTGTCTATACCAGTCGCAATATCTGGAGAAATGCCACAGTGCCATAGGTAAAAACCGCCATTCCATAAAGCTGTTTGCATCAGTTCGCTGTCATTTACAGCTAGAACAGAATGCATATCTTTGATGAGTTGTTCTGTTGTACCCAGGGGGACGTTTTTGGGGGTAAAACCATATTCACGGGGTGCAAGGTGTAACCTTTCTATTTCTTGTGTTGTGGAAGATGAAACGCCAATAATGGCTGTGCGATCGCGTGGTAAGTCACAACTACCTTCTAAACCTTTAACAAAGGTATATTTTTTCACTCCTTGAAATTCTAAAGCAGTTTGAAACATAGCTTCAGTGGGTGGATGGACAAAACCGGCAATAATATGAGCATCACCAGCATAAGGACACCAAATTAATTCCATTGTTGCTAATGGTGGCCGTTTTCCTAATTGTTCTCGATATTCCCAAAGAGTGTTAGTGAGGGGAAAATGATGCGGTGTGTAAATAAAACCAAGATGAGTTTTATTAAATATTTCCTGGCTTTTTTCTAAAGATAAATTATTCCAATTAACGCCTAACTTTTGCCAAATTTCTATTAAAGGTAAACCGTATTTTGTGGGATAGCGAATTCCTCCGTGCATAATTACAGGTTGTCCCGCAGATGCTAATAATAAAGCTGTAATAATATTAATTGGTGCAGTGCGAGTTCTGCCATCATAAGGTATACCTAGTACAATGGGAATTTTATTATTATTAATTGGTTGTAATTTTGATCCTAGTTCATAATAAGCATCTAACATTCCTGCTAATTCTTCACCTGTGGGACGTTTCATACGGTGAGCAATTAAAAAAGCTCCAATTTGTGCAGGTGTAGCTTCAGCTAATAACATCATTTTCATGGCGGTATAAGCTTCAGTACGAGTTAAATTTTCTGAAGTATGACTACCACTACCGACTTTTTGGATAAATTCTTTAAAAGTATTAGTCATTAGTTAGGGAATAGGGAATAGGGAATAGGGATTATATTTTAGATTTTGGATTTTCTTCAGTTATTTCCAATCTAAAATCTAAAATCTAAAATATTAAGATGCTGTGCGCTGTTGTTCTAATTTTGGGGGAATTTTATCACTTACTAATTGCCAAAAATGTTGAATAGGAGGAATTTGTAAACGGTCTTGAGTTGTTACCATGACTACGCGACGAGTCAAACTAGAATTATCACCTAAATTAGTATTATTGGCTAGGGGACGGACGGCAAGACTAGGATCAAACTTTGCTTCTATTAATGCTGAATAAGGTAATAAAGCTATTAGTTCTCCTTGACGAACTACTCCGCGAAAAGCATCTAAAGTATTTACTTCTAAAGCTGCGGGTAATTTGATTCCTAGTTTATCAAATCTATCTTGAATTAAGCGCTGCATTCCATAACCATCTTTAAATACTACCTGGGGATATTTAATTAATTCATTCCAGGGTATAGATGCAAATTTCGCCAGGGGATGATTTGCTGCTATTAATACTTCTATGGGTTCATCATATAATGTTTGTACGACCATTTCTTTACCAGTGATCAAAAAGCGATTGTGCATGACTATTGCTAAATCTACAAGTCCATCTTTGAGGACTTTGAGAGAGCGATCGCTTCCTAATGATGTTACTCTTAATTGCACTTCTGGATAATCATGACAAAACTGTTGTAAAATTGGCGGTAGGTAAGAAGCACAAATAGAATGAATTGCAGCAATACATAATTCTGGCTGTTTTCCTGCCATTAAATCAGTTAATTCTGAAATTGCTGTATCCCATTCTTGGCAAATTTTCCGCACACGGGGAAGTAAACGTTCACCTCCCAATGTGAGTTTAGCGTGGGTGGTTCTGTGAAAAAGTTCTACACCTAAATCTGCTTCTAAACCTTGAATTTGTCTGCTAATTGTAGATTGGGTGACACCACATTTTTTAGCAGCTTGTTGAAAACTGCCAGTTTGGGCGATCGCCAAAAAAGCTTGTAACTGCTCTAAACGCATAGGTAGCAGGAATTACATTCCCAATTTTAATAAACTTAACAAAGTTAACAAGTTGATTACATTATTTTAGTAGATTATGATACAAAATTTGGTAAAAATTTCTGATATTGCAGTCAAAATTCAGTAGGAGTTTAGCATTGCTAAACCCGTACAGAATAAAATCATCTTGATGCTTGATTGAGTAATAGAAATCTTTACTAAGCTGGTTTAACAAACACAGAATCATTTTCAATCTTAGCTAGGTAGGTTCTTAGCGGTTTTTCGGCTGGTGCTGCTTGCACTTTACCATCACGGGCAAATTTTGCATCATGACAGGGACAGACAAATTGATTTTTATCTGTTTTCCATGCAACGGTACAACCTTGATGAGTGCAGGTAGGGTTAACAGCAATTAAATTTTTTGCAGCTTTAGATGTACCAACTACCAACACTGCACCGACGGGGGAATTTTGTACTAATAATTGCCCTGTTTTGTTTAATTCTGCTACAGTACCGATTTTTTGCCAGTCTTTAGCAGCACCCTGAGAAGGGGAAGATGCAGTTGTGGTTGTGTCTGTGGTACAAGCTGCTATAGCTACAGGTAAGGAACTTGCTAATAAACCTAAACCCACCCAGTTGAAAAATTCACGACGTTTCATAGATGCTGTGATTTATGGTTTGATTTTTGACTATTGTTTATTATTACTCATAAATTGATTTTTGTCGTGAATTTAATCAAGATAATCAAATAATTCCGCTTGTTTTAATAAGTGTCTTAGCAATCCTATTTTAATATCTTTATTGCCATGAATAGGCACAGATATTTTTACATTCATACCCGGTTTACCATAAATATGATGACTTCCTTAGATTCTAATTAATACCCAATTATGTTTTTCCAAGATTTTAGCTAATTCCTTACCCGTCATTGATTTCATATAGCTATTTCTAAAATCTTAGCATTATCTTGTAGTTGAATATCATTGATATCTACTGATAAATAGCCTTCAATAGCTTCATATAAATTTTGTAAAAGTTCCTCAAAAGAATCTCCTTGAGTAGCACAACCTGGAAGAGAAGGAACTTCCGCCCAATATCCGCCTTCTTCTGCTTGATGTACAATGATTTTTAGTTTCATGATTTTACCGTTAATTGATTTGATATTAATTTGATTATAATTATAGCCCATTTTGCTTCTTGTTCAAAGCGAGATCGTAATTGATCTAATTTTTCTTTAATTATCAGGTTATTTCTCATGGCAAAAGAAACAATGTTTGTATCTAATAAATAACTTATTTTTTCTACTTCCTTTTTACAACTTCATCAAAAATAGCTACTTGTTCAGGAGTTAAATCATCTAACAACCCTGACAACATTTGTACAGACAAGATACCACTACATCTATTTTTTAAGTCTTCTTCTTCCATCATATAAAACTCTCCAATAGATACATTTTTATCAAATATCTTACATAAATGTTGAATCATTTCCTCTGGATTAAGTTCTTCCTTAAATAAAGGACGTTCTTCCATTAAAATATTCACAACTTTCTCAATTCTATTTTTCATAGCTTCTTTTTCCTTGTCCTTATTGTGTTCTTTATTGTCATCTGACACAAGAATAATTACTCTCACTTGACTAGATGTGTCAATATGTAAAGGTTCATCTAATAATAATTGACCTTTTTCATCAATTTTACCCGTTACTTCAAAAGCTTTCATTGTTTAACCTCACCTAAAATTATTTCTCTTGAAATCATCATTGATTCCTATTATATCAGATGCCAAAAATATCTGCGTTCATCTGCGTTCATCTGCGTTAAATAATTACTGGGAATGGCAATATTTACCCTTTCCAAAACTGAGAAATACTAATAAGATATACAAAAAACGCAATCCCAATATCCGTTTTCTGCATAATTATAGAAATTTCGTAACACACTATACGAATTGTTATAAAAATTCACCTTAACTTAGCAATATCGAAATTGTTACAACCACCAACCAGGAAACTACCATCAGTTGTTTTCTTAAAAGTGGAAAGTACAGCACCGATAAGAACACGGATACACAATTAATTAAGTCCTGTTCCCAAAAAACAACCCATGACAGAAACAGCAACTACCATCGAAAAACTGAATAAATTCGAGAAATTCAAAGCTGAAAAAGACGGACTTGCAGTTAAAGACGAAATCAGCGAATTTGTGAAAATTGGTTGGGAAGCAATGGACGAAAACGACCTCAACCATCGCCTAAAATGGTTAGGTGTATTTTTTCGCCCAGTGACACCCGGAAAATTCATGATGCGGATGCGGATACCTAACGGTATTCTCACTAGCAGTCAAGTGTATATTTTAGCAGAAGTGATACAGCGTTACGGTGACGACGGCAGCGCAGATATCACCACTAGACAAAATATACAACTGCGCGGGATCAATTTTTCAGATATTCCTGACATCTTTAATAAATTTAACACCGTTGGGTTAACAAGCATTCAATCCGGTATGGATAACATCCGTAATATTACAGGTGATCCTGTAGCTGGTTTAGATGCTAACGAGTTGTATGATACCAGAGAATTAGTACAGCAAATTCAAGATATGCTCACTAATAATGGTAAAGGAAACCCAGAATTTACCAATCTTCCTCGTAAATTTAACATTGCTGTAACTGGAGGAAAAGATAATTCAGTTCACGCAGAAATCAATGATTTAGCATTTGTACCAGCATTTAAAGAAGGATTTGGTTTTAATGTTTTAGTCGGTGGTTTTTTCTCCGGTAAACGTTGTGAAGCAGCTATTCCTTTAAATGTGTGGGTGAAACCCGAAGAAGTAGTTAGTTTATGTAAAGCAATTGTCGAAATTTTCCGGGATCATGGTTTACGTCTTAACCGTCAAAAAGCCCGGTTAATGTGGTTAATTGATGAATGGGGGTTAGAAAAATTCCGCAATGAAGTAGAAAAACGTTGGGGAAAAACCTTTAAAACAGCAGCACCAAAAGATGAAATTGATTGGGAAAAACGGGATCATATTGGGATTTATCCCCAAAAACAACCAGGATTAAATTATGTCGGTTTAAACATTCCTGTTGGTAGATTATCTGCTGATGATATGTTTGAAATTGCCCGGATAGCAGAAGTTTATGGCAGTGGCGAAATTAGGTTTACAGTCGAACAAAACGCCATAATTCCTAATATTCCCGATTCAGCTTTAAACACATTTTTAACTGAACCGTTATTAAATAAATTTGGTGTTAATCCTGGTTTATTAACGCGAGCAGTGGTATCTTGTACAGGCGCACAATTTTGTAACTTCGCATTAATAGAAACAAAAAATCGTGCCGTTGCCATGAGTAAAGCATTAGAACGGGAATTAATATTATCAAAACCCGTCCGTATTCATTGGACAGGATGCCCAAATTCTTGCGGACAACCCCAAGTAGCAGACATTGGTTTAATGGGTACAAAAGTCCGTAAAAACGGGCAAACAGTAGAAGGCGTTGACATTTATATGGGTGGGAAAGTTGGTAAAGATGCTAAACTAGGAACTTGTGTACAAAAAAGCGTTCCTTGTGAAGATGTACAACCCATATTAAAAGAAATACTCATGCAAAACTTCGGCGCAACACTTAGGGAAGAAGCCTTAATTTCCCACTAAATCAACTGCGAAAACTACAGATTTTCTCTGTGTCCTCTGTGCCTCTGTGGTTCGTTAATTAAAAATCTTCAAACATAACTGCCAACCCAAATTAAAACTGATTAAGAGTTGAAAATGAGCAATATTTCCCGCAGAAAATTTATAATTACCTCCAGTTTAGCAGCAGCAACTTCCATCATAGCGCACGGTTGTTCATCTAATAACTCTCAGTCAGCAACAACAGATAGTGCAGCTTCTTCCACTGCCCAACTTGCTAACAATTCTACAGTTAGTAATGCTGCAAAAGTAGAAACAACCAAAGCCAAATTAGGATTTATTGCTTTAACTGATTCTGCACCTTTAATTATTGCCAAAGAAAAAGGTTTCTTTGCCAAATATGGCATGACTGATGTAGAAGTCAGCAAACAAAAATCCTGGCCTGTTACCCGTGATAACCTCAAAATAGGCTCATCTGGTGGTGGTATTGATGGCGCACATATTCTTACCCCCATGCCTTATTTAATGACCATTAATGATAAAGTCCCAATGTATCTATTGGCCAGATTAAATACCAACGGTCAAGCTATATCTGTGGCAGAAAAATTCAAAAATTTACAAGTTGGTTTACAAAGTAAATCACTCAAAGACGCAGTAAATAAAGCCAAAGCTGATAAAAAATCCATCAAAGTTGCCATGACTTTTCCCGGTGGTACTCATGATTTATGGATTCGTTATTGGTTAGCTGCTGGTGGTATTGATCCTGATAAAGATGTAATTTTGGAAGCAGTTCCACCACCACAAATGGTAGCAAATATGAAAGTTGGTACTGTTGATACTTTTTGTGTAGGAGAACCTTGGAACGCTCAATTAGTGAGCCAAAAATTAGGTTATACAGCTTTAACTACTGGTGAATTATGGAATGATCATCCTGAAAAAGCCTTTGCTATGCGGAAAGATTGGGTTGACAAAAATCCTAACGCAGCACAAGCATTATTAATGGCAGTTATGGAAGCACAACAATGGTGTGAAAAGCTAGAAAATAAAGAGGAAATGTGTAAAATTTGTGCTGACAGAAAATACTTTAATGTGGCTGTGGCTGACATTTTAGAACGTTCTAAAGGTAATATTGATTATGGTGATGGACGCAAGGAAGAAAACTTTGCCTATCGGATGAAATTCTGGGCTGATAATGCTTCCTATCCCTATAAGAGTCATGATGCTTGGTTCTTAACTGAAGAAATTCGTTGGGGTTATTTACCTAAAGATACGAAAATCAAAGAAATGGTTGATCAGGTAAATAGAGAAGATTTATGGAAACAAGCAGCTAAAGCTTTGGGTGTATCTGCTGCGGAAATTCCTACGAGTTCTTCTCGTGGTGTGGAAACATTTTTCGATGGGGTGAAATTCGACCCAGAAAAACCAGAGGAATATTTAAAGAGTTTGCAAATTAAGAAGGTTTAAGTAGTAGGGGTAATTCCTGAATTACCCCTACCCATTACCTTTGGTATATTTATTCAATTTTTAAGGTTCACGCAGAGGCGCAGAGAAAAGAAAATTAAGGAGTAAGAAATGGCTATTAGTGTTGGAAGTCGTAGAGTTAGTAGTAAACAGCAGAAGGTAATTAATAAGTTTTTAGTGAATAAAGTAATACCACCAGTATTTGGATTATTTATTTTCCTGGTGTTGTGGCAGTTGCTTTGTTTAATTCCTGGGTTTCAATTGCCTGGTCCGATTGAAACATTTTCTGAAACTTGGGACCCTTTTATTATTCAGCCTTTTTTTGATAATGGTGGCAGTGATAAGGGTTTAGGTTGGCAAATATTGACCAGTTTAGGAAGGGTGGCTTTAGGTTTTTCTTTAGCAGCAGTTGTTGGTGTGGTTTTAGGAATATTTATTGGGGTGAATAAGTTTTTATATAATGCTGTAGATCCAATTTTTCAAGTATTAAGAACTATTCCTCCTTTGGCTTGGTTGCCTATTTCTCTAGCTGCTTTTCAACAAGCCAACCCTTCAGCAATTTTCGTAATTTTTATTACTTCAATTTGGCCGATTTTAATTAATACAACTGTGGGTGTACAAAATATTCCCCAAGATTATGTAAATGTGGCTCGTGTTTTACGTTTACGTAAGGACAAATATTTCTTGAAAATTGTGTTTCCGGCAACTGTTCCTTATATTTTCACAGGTTTGAGAATTGGTATCGGTTTATCTTGGTTGGCAATTGTTGCCGCAGAAATGTTAGTTGGTGGTGTGGGTATTGGTTCGTTTATTTGGGATGCTTACAATACGACTACAGAAACTAATTTGAGTGAGATTATTATCGCGTTAGTTTATGTTGGTTTGGTGGGTTTAATGTTAGATAGAATGGTGGCTTTTATCGCGGATAAAGTTGTGAAAACAGAACATAAATAATTCTTAAATTGCATTACCCATTACCTATTACCAAACACATGAAGAGTTTTTTAGAAATTGACCACGTAGACAGAATATTTAACCTCCCTAATGGTGGTAAATATATCGCTTTAAAAAATATTGAGCTGAAAATTAACCATGGTGAATTTATTTCTTTAATTGGTCATTCTGGTTGTGGTAAGTCCACTCTACTTAATATTATTGCTGGCTTAGATAGAGCTAGTATTGGTGGGGTGACTTTGGAAGGTAGAGAAGTTAGAGAACCTGGACCGGATAGGATGGTGGTTTTTCAAAATTATTCCTTACTTCCTTGGTTAACCGTGCGGGAAAATATCGCTTTAGCTGTGGATGAAGTACATCAAAATTTACCTCAAGGAGAACGTCGAGGAATAATAGAAGAACATATTGATCTGGTAGGTTTACGACGTGCAACTAACAAACGTCCTAGTGAATTATCTGGAGGAATGAAACAAAGAGTGGCGATCGCCCGTGCTTTAGCTACTCGTCCGAAATTGTTGTTGTTAGATGAACCTTTTGGTGCTTTGGATGCGTTAACCAGAGGTAATTTACAAGAACAATTAATGAAAATTTGTAATGAACACAAAATTACCTCTGTGATGGTGACACATGATGTTGATGAAGCTTTATTATTGAGCGATCGCATTGTCATGTTAACCAATGGACCAGAAGCACACATTGGGCAAATTTTAGAAGTCCCTATCCCCCGTCCCCGTCAACGTTTGGAAGTAGTTAACCATCCCAGTTATTACAACTTGCGAAACGAAATGATCTACTTCCTCAACCAACAAAAACAAGCAAAAAAACGCCAAAAACAACCCACAGCCCCAGCAATTATTTCTAACAAAAATTTAGAAAAAGTACATTTAGAAATTGGCTATATTCCCCTCACCCAAGCCGCACCTTTAATAATTGCTCAGGAAAAAGGTTTCTTTGCTGAATATGGTTTAGAAGTCAATCTAAAACCTGAAAATAGCTGGAAAGAAATTGCTAAAGGTGTAGCCACAGGTAAGTTTGATGCAGCCCAAATGGTAGCAGGAATGCCCCTAGCAATGACATTAGGTGCAAGTGGTAAAACGCCCATTTCAATGGTTACAGCCATGACCCTTTCTCGCAATGGTAGCGCCATTACCTTCAGCAAAGAATTATTTAATAATGGAGTCACAAATTTAGCAGAATTTCAAAAAACCATCAACGCTGATCTAGACAAAACCCACACTTTAGGCGTGGTTCATCCTGCATCAATGCAGAACTTATTATTACGCTATTGGTTAGCGGCAAGCGGAATTCAGCCTGATATAGATGTCAGTTTAATGACAATTTCACCAGAAGAAATGGTGACTGCCCTTGAAGATAAAAAAATTGATGGTTACTGTGTCGGAGAACCTTGGAACTCTCACGCAGTTGAGCAAAATTTGGGTTCTATTATTGCTATCACATCAGAACTTTGGAATGGACATCCAGATAAAGTATTAGGAGTGCGAGAAGACTGGGCGCAAGAAAATCCACAAACACATTTAGCATTAATAAAAGCCCTATTAACAGCCTGTGAATATTGCGATGATATTCGCAACCAAGAAGAAGTTATGACATTAACTTCTTTACATTTAGGTTCTGATTTAATAGATAAATACCCAAAAAATAACCATTACAATACCCAAACTTCCCATCAATTTTATTTCAATAAAGCCAACTATCCCGACCGTAATGAAATGCTATGGATTTTAACACAATTAGCCCGATGGGGTTTAGTAGCTTTCCCTAAAAACTGGGTAGAAGTCATTGATAGAGTTTGTCGTCCAGATATCTTTGGTGCAGCCGCAAGAGAAATGGGCATTTTAGATATTGGAAGAGAAGAAACAATTCAACTATTTGACGGCAAAATATTTAACCCTTCCGAACCAATAGAATATCTAAAAAGTTTGGAAATTAAACGCCAGCTTCGCGTTGAAGAAGTGTTTATTTAGTCATTAGTCATTAGTCATTTGTCATTAGTTTTTTAATCAATTACCCATTACCAAAAAATCATGACAACATTAAACTTCAATAACAAAACCAAAGTTCAACAATTACAAACCCAAAAACAAGAAGACTTTTTAGTAATTGATGGTGTCAACAAAATCTACCCCACTGCCGAAGGTCCATACACTGTCCTAGATGACATTAACCTCAAAGTTCGTGAAGGTGAATTTATTTGTTTAATTGGGCATTCTGGCTGTGGAAAATCAACACTCCTAAATATGGTTTCTGGTTTTAATAAACCTACAAACGGTGTCGTATGGTTGCAAGGTCAACCCATCACTGAACCAGGACCCGACCGGATGATGGTATTTCAAAACTATTGTTTACTACCTTGGTTGAATGTTTTTGATAACGTTTATCTCGCTGTTGATTCCGTATTTCCTAACAAAAACCAAGCCGAAAAACGGGCAATAGTTAGAGAACATTTAGCAATGGTAGGACTAACAGAAGCAGCCCAAAAGAAACCCAATCAAATATCAGGAGGAATGAAACAAAGAGTAGCCATAGCCCGTGCTTTAGCCATTCGTCCCCAAGTCCTAATATTAGATGAACCATTCGGTGCATTAGATGCCATCACCAAAGAAGAACTACAAGAAGAACTACTACAAATTTGGTCAGATCATCAAGTCACAGTTTTAATGATCACCCATGACATAGACGAAGCACTTTTCCTAGCAGATAAAATAGTCATGATGACCAACGGACCAGCAGCAAACATTGGCGAAATATTAGAAATTCCCTTCTCTCGTCCTCGCAACCGTCGCCGCATCATGGAAAACCCAGAATATTATCACCTCAGAAACTACGCCCTCGACTTCCTATATCGTCGTTGCGCCCACATTGAAGAATAAAATCTTAAAATATCTCACGCAAAGACGCAAAAAACAAAACCTCTCTCTGCGCCTCTGCGTCTCTGCGTGCAATAAAAAAATCTAGAATTATGACAGAAATTACAAAAACCCTTTGCCCTTATTGCGGAGTTGGTTGTGGCTTAGAAGTCACCCCACCAGCACAACATGGAAAACCCACAAATAGAGACAGTGAAGGAACACCAACCTGGCGAGTTAGAGGAGACAAAAACCATCCATCAAGCCAAGGAATGGTATGTGTAAAAGGTGCAACAATTACCGAAGCAATTCACAAAAATAGATTACATTATCCCATGTTTAGAAAATCATTAAATCAAGATTTTCAACGCATTACCTGGGACGAATCCTTGAATATTATCACCCAAAATATTCAAAAAACATTAGTTAATCACGGTGCAGAATCAATCTGTATGTATGGTTCTGGACAATTTCAAACAGAAGATTATTATATTGCCCAAAAATTACTCAAAGGTTGTTTAGGAACTAATAACTTCGATGCTAATTCACGTCTCTGTATGTCTAGTGCGGTATCTGGGTATATACAAAGTTTTGGCTCTGATGGTCCTCCTTGCTGTTACGATGATTTAGAATTAACAGACTGTGCTTTTTTAATAGGAACAAATACCGCAGAATGTCACCCTATTGTATTTAACAGATTAGCCAAATATCATAAAAAAAATCGTCATGTAAAAATGGTAGTTGTAGATCCTCGTCGCACACCTACCGCAGAAGCAGCAGATTTACATTTAGCTATTCGTCCCGGTACTGATATTGATTTGTTAAATGGTATTGCCTATTTATTAATGAAATGGAATTATATTGATACTGCTTTTATTGATGATTGTACTAGCAATTTTCCAGCTTATGCAGAAGTAATTCGTCATTATGCTCCTGATATTGTTGCTCGTCAATGTGGTATTTCTAGTGAAGATTTAGAAACGGCTGCAAAATATTGGGGAAAAGCAAAATCTGTACTTTCTTTATGGTCAATGGGTGTGAATCAATCTTCTGAAGGTACTGCAAAAGTCAGAACTATTATTAATTTACATTTAATGACTGGACAAATCGGTAAACCTGGTGCTGGACCTTTTTCTTTAACAGGTCAACCTAATGCAATGGGAGGTAGAGAAGCGGGAGGTTTATCGCATTTATTACCAGGATATCGGTTAGTAAAAAATGCAGAACATCGTCAAGAAGTTGAAGATTTTTGGGGTTTAGAAAGAGGTAAAATTTCCCCTGTTCCTGGTTTAACTGCTTGGGATATGATTACAGGTTTAGAATCTGGAAATGTGCAATTATTATGGATAGCTGCAACTAATCCTGCTGTGAGTATGCCAGATTTAGAACGGACTAAAAAAGCGTTGTTAAATTCGCCTTTTACTATTTATCAAGATGCTTATTACCCCACGGAAACAGCGAGTTATGCCCATCTTTTATTACCTGCTGCCCAATGGGGTGAAAAAACCGGAATTATGACTAATTCTGAACGTCGTGTTTCTCTATGTTCAGCTTTTCAAGCACCACCTAAAGAAGCAAAACCAGATTGGGAAATTTTTGCAGAAGTGGGCAGAAGGTTAGGATTTAATGATAAGTTTAATTTTCAAAATTCCGCCGAAGTTTATCAAGAATTTGTCCAATTAACTTATAATCGTCCTTGTGATATGTCTGGTTTAAGTCATGAGTTTCTATTAATAAATGGTCCAACTCATTGGCCTTATTCCCAGGGTAGTAATTCAGAAACTAAACGTTTATATACAAATTTACAGTTTAATACTCCAGATGGTCGCGCTAACTTTGGTGCTTATTATTCTAAAGGTTTAGCTGAACCCCCTGATCCTCATTATCCTTTTGTGCTAACTTCTGGCAGATTATATGGACATTGGCACACTCAAACCCGAACTGGAAGAATTGATAAAATTAAACAAATGCACCCCGAACCTTTTTTAGAAATTCATCCCCGTGATGCGGAAAAGTTAGGTATGATTGATGGTCAGGTGGTAGAAGTGCGATCGCGTCGTGGTTCAGCTAAGTTTCCTGCTAAAATCACTAAAGCTATTTCTCCTGGGACTGTTTTTGTTCCCATGCACTGGGGTAAACTATGGGCAGATGAAGCAGAGGCTAACTCACTAACTCATTCTGAATCATGTCCTGATTCTTTACAACCAGAATTAAAAGCTTGTGCTGTGCAATTAGTTCCAATTTCTGTAAAAATTACCACGAAAAATTATCAGCTTCAGTCTTCACAATGGTAAGCTTCATAATGGTAAGCTTCTAAGTAAATTCCTCAAGAACGGCTAATATAGTCCATAATCTATAGTAACGATTATTCTTGATGATTCTTGAAGATTTATTTTGGAGTATCAATTGGAGTTTGGGAACCTAATGAAGAGATTATTTAAGCAAATTAAAGCTTGGACTAGCGACGATAACTTCATGCACGTCATTGAAAACATCGAAGTAATAGTTTCTAAGATTCTCTCCATTTTGATGGTGATAGTAATTTTTGTGGCGATCGCAGATTTGAGTATTTTTTTGGTAAAAGAATTATTCGATGCACCTTATGGTAAATTCAATACTGTTTTATTTAAGGTATTCGGTTTATTTTTAAATGTTCTTATTGCTTTAGAGATTTTAGAAAATATCACAGCTTATCTCAAAAAGCACGTTTTTCAAGTTGAGTTAGTAATTGTTACCTCTTTAATTGCTGTTGCCCGAAAAATTATTATTCTAGATTTAGAAAAAGTCACAGGAATTGATATTATTGGTTTAGGAATAGCTATACTTGCTCTTTCAATTAGTTATTTAATAATTCGTTCTAGTAGGTCTAATAATCAAAATTAGCTTTCAGCATTTAGCTGTCAGCATTTAGCTTTCAAGGCTAAAATACCACCCTGATTTATCTGTGGTTTCAATCCAAAATCTAAAATCTAAAATCCCATGACAGCCGAATTTTTTGAATTTGAAGCAGATTTTGTTGACTCTCTCCGTTGCATACCGATGCAAGTCCGTTACAAATTGGATACCTGTGGGATTAAATTGAAATTGTCTGATTGGCATCAAATGAATACTTTAGAACGTGCTAATTTAGTAAAATTACCTTGTGCCAAAGAAACAGAAATTCAATTTTACCAAGATTACCTACAAAAATTAATTTTAGAAAGGACAGGTACACCAGTTAGCAAACTACCCATTGAACCTCATCCCCCTTGGATAGATACTGCAACTGTACCACCCAGTATTCAAGAAAAAGCACAAGCAATAGGTGTGACTATTACCTTACAACAGTGGGAAATTTTAACTCCATTACAAAGGTTTGCTTTAATTAAACTCAGCCGTTCTGGACATGAAAACAATAACTTTCCCAAAGCAATGGCAGAATTTCAGCTAATGTAGCCTTGCGGGTTAATTTTTCAGCTTAAATTGTTATATTTTAGCTATGTTTCTGTAGAATCGCTCTATTTTGTAATCCTAAATTAAAAACTCCTGACTCCTTGAACTCCTGACTCCTTGAACTCCTGACACCTGTTAATTCAACATTTTGTATTTTGAACTGGAGCAAAGCATCGATTAGTGAAGCTATAGTTGTATTTATCGAAGGTGCTGCTGTTTCTCAGGCTAAGATTAAATCTACTACCCAAACATTTGATCGCGTAGCATGGCATAAGCCATGAATTTGTTTAGACACACTCACTAACTCGATGACAGGCAAAAACGCAAGACAGAAAGCATTTCTGTGGCTAGTGTCTAGTAATGAAGTAGCTTCCCAGTCAGAATCTCGCTACTCACTGCTTCCGAATCAAGAAATGGTCATTGGACGTGATCCTAGCTGCCAAGTTGTCTTGGATGCCATGATGTACAGGATGGTGTCTCGTCGTCATGCAGTGGTTCGTCCCCTCTCCCTATCACCAGATGGCAGATTTAGCTGGGTGATTTGCGATTTAAACAGTGCCAATGGTACGTTTTTAAATGGTCAACTTTTGGTAGGTTCTCAGGAATTACACCACGGCGATCGCATTTCTTTGGGTGCTGA
Source organism: Sphaerospermopsis sp. LEGE 08334 (assembly GCF_015207205.1). NCBI lineage: Bacteria > Bacillati > Cyanobacteriota > Cyanophyceae > Nostocales > Aphanizomenonaceae > Sphaerospermopsis > Sphaerospermopsis sp. LEGE 08334. Next base: position 185,179 of record NZ_JADEXH010000002.1, read on the forward strand.
TGGTCCACAATTCATATTTGAGTATGAATTTGTTTCCCAACCAACCGTAATCACAACTAACCAAGGTACAGCAATAGCCTCTACCAAAAATGGAAAACTGCACTCACAGCATGACTCCGTTAGTTTCACACAGCTATTTCCCATCATTTCCACCGGTAAAGATTTAACTCGCAAAGCTTACCTCATACCAGGAATATTAACAGTCATCTTTGTAGTGTTAATGTTCGGTACTGTAGGTCATCCCCAAGCAAATCAAGTAATTGTTGGCTCTTATATCGCCTCAGCTGCTTATTACTTTGTTTACCAACTTTGTGGTAAACAAAAGCCTTGGTGGGTACTCATAGCTATGGCAGTGAGTACAATGCTAATTTTAGTCAGTCCTTTATTAGATTTTTTTATCTTTGTATTTCGCGTGATTTTGCCTGGTAGTTTACCCTCATCTCAAGATTCTATTACCTTCACCGAATTACTGATCAGAATGTTCTTTGGTGCAGGTTTAATGGAGGAATTACTCAAGGCATTACCAATATTAGCTGCATATTTCATCGGTGATTCAGTACCATCACCTTGGAAAGAACGGATCGGAGTTTGGGAACCACTAGATGGCATTCTTCTGGGAACTGCTTCTGCTGTGGGTTTTACTTTGCTGGAAACTCTTGGCCAATATGTACCAATGATTACACAAAATGTCACTCAACAATCAGGAGTAGGCGCAGGTCAACTGGTGGGTTTACAACTATTAATTCCCCGCATTTTAGGTTCTGTCGCTGGACACATGGCTTATAGCGGCTATTTAGGCTATTTTATCGGGTTAGCTGTCCTCAAGCCTTTGATGGGTTGGCAAATTCTCACTGTTGGTTATTTAAGCGCCTCCGCTCTCCATGCTTTATGGAATGCTACTGGTTCTATTAATGCTTTGCTGTTGGTGGTTGTCGGTGTTTTATCTTATGCATTTTTGATGGCCGCAATTCTCAAAGCACGAGCATTATCACCCACGCGATCGCAAAATTTCGCTACTCGCTTCCTCGAACACAAGTAGGGTTTGCGGTTCGCGTGGCGTGCTGTCAGGCATCAAAGTCTTGTCGTGATGACAGGGAACAGGGAACAGTTTCAGCTATCTGTCATCCCCAAATTTTTGGGTTTGCGATCCCCAAAATGCACGGTTTTTCAAGGGTATACCTGAAAAAGTGTGCATTTTTTTGGATTTCTAGAGATAGTAAAGAAATTTTCAAACCTCCTCCTGACTCCTGACTCCTAACGGAAAGACTTTTTCAGCAACCCCTAGTTAGCTTTTTTGTATCGGCAGAAATTTACGATTCATCTTGTAAGTTAGAAAGTTCTTTGAAGACATAATCAGCAATTGCTAAACTAACTTTCGCCTGTTCTATTTCTGATAAACCTGTCCAATCTCGATTTTCAATATTGCTGATTATAACTGCCAATTTTTGTTGGTCATTACTTCGCATAGCAGGTTCAAAACGACGGGCTAAAACAAATAAATCTTCTGTGAGCAAATTTGGCAGTAAAGTTTGCACACATTCTACTAATTTCTCACTCGTAGATTGTTCTACATTATTGATAATTTCTGATGCTTTTTGAGCGATGGTATTTAGCCAACTTAAAGGAACAGCAGGAGCAAAAACACTTTGTAAAGCTGATTTTATACATTTAGATGGTTGTTCATCACGGTCAGTTTTAGAATGGTAAACTTGATCCCAAATTTTGTCTAAATTTTGATAAAAATCTTGCGATCGCCTAGTCAGGTCTTCTCCTAGTAAATCATCATATTCAAATTGCTGTTCTAGTTGATGAAAATAAGGTTCTGATTCTTGATCAGCCAGATCCCACGGATAAGTCTCATCTTCAGGTTGTAGTAGTGCTGCTAATAATTCTAAATCTACTGTCGATGGTAAAAATTGACAAGTATCTAACTCATGGATTTTATTAATCATGTTTCACCTCACAATTAATTAGCATTAATTTATTCTTGTTGTCAGCTACAACTGGAATATTCGAATTTCCGCAAAAAATAATTCATTAGTCATGAGTTATTAGTTACTCTTCCCAATTACCAATCACCAATCACTGTTCATATCTTCAATCATAAATTCCCATGTTTCGCCTTTAGCACTGCCAAACTTTAATTTCATACCTGATGTCAGAAGTATTTCTTCACGGAGAATTTGTTGCCAACCATTTGGACCTAAACACCAAGTTGTACCGTAGGTAGAGAAATCTTGTAGGTAATAAGTGCGAACTGATTGAGAACCAGCGATAATATTCCGGCAGAGAATTTCGGCATGGCGTTTAGAAACATAGAGTTCGGGGATCACAATATCATTATCTTTAGTGCGACCAATACGGGTGACACCAGAACGCAGTAACCAAGTTTTACCTTCTGGTGAAAGCGATCGCAAAGAAGCCGTAGATATTGGGGAATTTATACCAGAAATAGCAGTATCTGGTAATTCCGTAATTCCTTCATCCACACTTTTGATCAAATCACCATTAAAATCTGGATGCAGGTAGAGAACTGGTAATGTCCAAGCAGGTTGATTAAACTTATATACTGTTAACAGTTCTTGTCTAGCTGCTGCCACTGCTTCATCAATTGGTTTACGCTCTCGCAATGCTTCGGCAAAAGCTTGAATAAAACTGTGACTTTCTTGGTCTGCAATTTCATCCCGCATTGCTAGTACCGCAGGTACACCATGACGAATCAGGACTTCCGCTAAACTACTTGCAGGTATAGCTTGTTGATTAATTGCTGCTGGTTGCGCTCCCCAACAGGCATTAAACACCCCTAATTTTACACCTGTACGGGTTAATACCTGGGCTAATTCAATACCATTGAGGGTCAGATCATGTCCCAAAAATAATAAACCACCATCAGGATCTGGCATACCGTGACCGGCGTAAAAAAAGACGTTGTAGCTTTGGGTTTCTAACTCTTGAATTAACTGTTGTGGAGTGGGTTGCAAGAGTGTCTTCACTATACAAGCTGATACATAATTTTTCTGAGATGGACTACATTCTGACAAAATTTTTTCCAGAATAGCAGCTTCTTTTTCCAACTCTAATTTATCATCATGCCCCAAAACCAACAGGACTTTTAAAGCCGGGTCTATTCGTAAATTTGGCAGAGGTTCAACTTCACTAATAGTCCGACTAAATACAATATCTTGGGAAAGAGATATTGCTGACTGGCCAGGTTCGCGCTGCATAATTTCCCAAGGTAGAGCAATTAGATCAGGGTCACGAATTTCCAATCGCAAGCGCAACCGTTTATTTTGACCCATAGCCATACCGCGACTACGTTCTAGACTACCAAGAATTTGTCCATCGAATACCCAACGCCATAAACTGATGCCTAAATATTGCATCAACCGACTACTGTAGGGACTGGTAGTTTGACCGAACTGGGGTAAATTCAAATCAATTGTCATGTAGTTAGTCCCTGGAGATGTCGAAGCCAAAGCAATATCCAGGGGACTATGACCAGCAAACATTTGCTGCCATTCTTGCCAAATTTGACTCAGTTCAGGAGAAAAAACACAGTCACGCAAAACATAACCACTGGGATAGGGAGCTTTAACGACCCAAATGGCGAAATTATCATTTCCAGTATTTACTAGACGAGCGATCGCCAGATTTAGGCAAGACATGGATTTGTGGAAACTAAACTCTAAGAACTAATAATTGACAACAAGTTTTGTCTGGAAAGTGAATTTTAATTTTAGTGATCACCAGCATTATGATATCCCATGATGGTGATGAGAATCACTAAGGCGCGGGAGTTTGGTCAGGGGGTGATGGCAATGACTCTTGTCGGTTTTCTGAGTTTTGTGGCGTTGGTTTTACTAGTGTTGGTTTGACTGTTGTTGTTGGTTGTGGGGTTGCAGACGGAGTTGATGGGGTAATTGTCGATTGTGGTTCTCGTTGGATTTTGAGCCAATATCCCAGTCCACCGGCTCCTAACAGCACACCTAAAATAATCAACAACTGTAGCGGTAGTTTGGCAGTACGCCCAGGCTTGGTTTCTGAAATTACTTGAGTTTGCTGGTACTCATTGCCTAAAGCAGTTACATTTGTGGTTCTTGGTGTCAAATCTACTGTTTTGCTGGCTGAACTTGTACTGAGCGAAGTCGAAGTAATAGTCGGAATGTCCGCTTGGAGAATGATATCTGGTTCACAGTATTTGACTTGGTAATGTACTAAAGCGATGGTGACATTATCATGTCCATTTTTAGTGTTGGCAATTTCTATGAGTCGGGCTGCAACATCTTCTATATTTGTATTGCCGCCAAGAATTGGTAAAATTTCCGTTTCCCACAACTCTTCTACTCGATCAAAATCACTCAATCCATCGGAGGTGAGCAAGAAAACAGAATCTTCATCAATGATAAATCGTTGAGACGTAGGATGCAATGAGGCGCTCTTGCTCATGCCTAAAGCTTGGATCAAGGAGCCAGAACCACTGTGTTGTAATGCTTCGCGATAAATAGCATAGCCCAATCGTACTTCACGGGAAGCTACATCATCATCCAGGGTAACTTGATAACAACCGTGGCGTGTAATCCAATAGGCACGACTATCACCAATATGGGTAATATACATTTCATGGGCAATAGGCAAGGCCATGACTAGGGTGGTTCCCATGCGTTGACGGCCTTGACGATGTTCAGTGTCGTTACGCTGACTAATTTTATCGTTTGCAAGTGCTACTGCTTGTTCTAAATTATTGATGATTCTGAAGGGATCTATGTTTTCATCAGCAACAGAAGTGAGTTGCATCACTTCTTGCTGAATAGTTTCAATGGCTAAATTTGATGCTATGTTGCCTCCCTCATGTCCACCGATACCATCACAAACAATAGCTAAGGCGGTTTGCTGGGGAGGTTTACTCACGAGAACGCCACTAGGTGGGTAACAAGCATCTTCATTGCGTTGACGAGAAGGTCCTGTATCTGTTTGGGTAATAATTTTAATGTTAGTGCTTGGGATTGGCGAGTTTCGTCCACAGGAGGCGATCCCCAATCCTGTCAGTCCTTGATCTAAAACCGTAATTAATTGTTCAGATGAGTGGATTTCACCATCAATTAAAGCATCAATAATTTGCTTGAGGAATTCAGCTATGGCTGGCTTGGCATTTTTGAGGAGTTGTTGCCAAAATACCCCTAATTGTGACAATGTTGGTGCTGTTTGCTGATCAAAACACAATTCTAATAACCGCACTAAACCCCCTTCCACTCTGATTAAATAGGGGTCTAATAAGCTAGAACCTACTCCTTCGGTCAAAAGTGGTTGCCACAAATGCGCTATCTGCCAAAGCCAATTTATTTGTCGCATTGATGAGGCATCACCCCAAGCTGTTGTTAGTTGGCTGCACAGATGTATTTGAGTATATGTACTATCAACTAACAAGGGCGGTTTTTCTAGAAGTAAGATTTCTGGTTGAGATTGTCCCTCGTTGACAGAGATGATCCCGTATACTTGTGGTATATGCAAGCGGTAAGGTATGAGTTTTAGATAAGCTTTTATGTGGTATAAATTATCTAATTCAGGTATTTGGGGTAGTAAACCAGGTTTGAGATCAAGAATGATTGATTGACCAATGACCAAATAGCGATCGGCTAAAATTTCTCCAGGACTACCCAGGCTCACACTACCTGCCACTGCCCACAGGTAACGCTTGGGTAAGGGTGTGGAGCATCGCTGGCAATACTTGTGGGTCAAGGGGTTGGCAGCTTGACAATATTCATTTGGGCAGTAAAGCGTTGCTGCGTCATTTTCCATATTTGTCGAACCGATCAGCGATTGGCAATTTATTCAACAGCATGAGTAGCGGTAATTTAGTCCGCTGATGTTTTTGTACTCAATGATAATAGGAGATTGGGACTGGGGATTGGGGATTGGGGATTGGGAATTATTAACTGGGAACTTTGAACTTTTCCCGTACACCCTGCACCCTGCACCCTTGCCTTTTCTCCTCTTTCTCCAGGATAGCTACCTCTTTGGGGGTAGTTTTGCCATACACCTAATTTGTTGGTGAGTTATAGAGTTATAAATGTAGTTATAAATCTTGTAACTCATCAACAACCACTCTCCATCTTATTTATTGGCGTTAGATGCAACCTGGGGTAGTCCCATGCTGTAGTTAGTAACGCGACTAGAGAGATTGTAGCTAATTTCACCTTTTTGTAGGAGCGATCGCAAAAAATGCTCTAGGTCTGACCCAATCCGACGTAAGTTATAATCTGTTAGGTCTACACCACTGGAAGCTTCTACTAGTTCATCGAACTGACGATAAACTTTTTGTAGTGTGTCTTCATTCCAGTTAAATTCGTTGTCTGGGTCAACATCTAACGTCAAGACGTGATTGCTAGGAACTAGTTCATCTTTGTCCATTTCCGCCGCAAAAATGCGAATATGACGGGTTGTGGACTTGAGCAGCATCGGGTTATCCATAAAAAGGTGTAAGATTTCGGCTAATTACACTGCAACTATTTTAACTGCTCTCCCTCAGCTTAATTGTTTTAACTTACAAGCTTTGAGTTGAAAATATCTTTTTCGACATAGCCAGTAATATTTAGAACTAGTAAGAATTGGAAAAAATTCTGGGCTAAAATAATTTAGTTCAGTGTATATGTGATGATCTACAACCGAATTTCTACAGTTGACAAACTTACTATCTTACCCATTAAATTTTTACAGATCAAAAAGAACACATTGTTGATTTAACCTAAATTGCCTAAAATGTTAACTGGCTGATAACAAAGGGAAAATAATCACTAATTTCCATAAGTAACCTCACTATGATTAGCGTAAAAAGTTGCACAGTTATTGACGTTTCCATAAAGTTGATGTAAAAACTTTTAAAAAGGTTGGACAAGTTCTTACAGAAACTTTATTGTATAGAATCTTAAAAACTGAATAATAGTGTATGAATTAGATATGCCAAAACTACCACGGGAATATCAAAACCTAGACAGTAAAAAACCACTTGGAATAAAAATAGGGGGGAGTGAGAAATTGAACGCAAATTTGATGGATGAGAAAAGCCTCTTACATTCAATCAGTTCTTTGTATTTAAAGAAAATATAAAGAATTTTTTTTCTGGATATTTTAGTTTCTCACCTGTATAAACACCCAGTAAAGGAATCCTCAAAACTATGAACTCCAAAGCATTACCGCGTCAAATCAATAATCTCGAAGTAGGTGTTTATGAGTGCGAAATACATCTCAAGTTCCGTTTGATTGAGGAAAAGAGTCTGTTAGGCGATCGCGAACAGCTTTTGCAGGTGCTACTAGACGCACTCACTGAGGGATCTGATGACTTTTTGGAAACACTACAAGCGTCTGTAAAGGCGCAGGAGGTTTCTGAGTTCAAAGCCTCACCTCAAATGAGACGACAACTGATGCGCTTAAGAAACTTTGTTGATAACAGCCAATAGACAATAGAGAGAAATAAAGTCACTCTACAACACAACCAAGAAGATTATCTATAAGTTCAATTCAGCATCTACATTAACCCCTGCCAGTTGCACTACCTCAAAACCTGGATGTCTATTGATTCGCTCATCCCTTGCTTAAATTTTTGGTTAGGGTGGTTGAAAATTTATACTCAGGGAAATTTCACAAAAACTTAGGGTTTCATTTCTATCACAAGAACCCATTTAGTAGAGTTTGATAGCAAACTCAACCAGGTGCATTTTACCAATCTTACCAATCTTTTTCATTCAATTTGAATCAGAAAGCTGTCGCTGTCACTGCTCTTGATCATGCTGACATGATGTTGTCGTTTTGCTGCTACTGAGCTAGTCCATGTTCTAAAGCAAATCTTACCAGTTCTGTGCGGCTATTAGTACCTGTTTTACTAAATAACCGACTGACATATTTTTCGACGTTGCGGACGCTGGTTTCCAAGCGGCGAGCAATTTCTTTGTTCATCAACCCTTGTGCTACTAAGTTCAATACACTTTGCTCTCTGGGGGTTAAATCAATTTTAAATGGAGGTGGAGTCTGGGCAATGGCAGTTCTGGGACTTAACAAATCTTTGATTTTGGAAATTTCATGGGCTAATTTGGCAATGTCCATGTTTTCACTATCTTCTCCTATCGCTGGGGCTTGAGCAGTGCGACGAGTGAGTAAATTTTCTACAATGGCTATTAATTCATCAGGATCAAATGGTTTGGGTAGATAAGCGTCAACACCCGCTTGATATCCTTGAATGCGATCGCCTGTCATGCCTTTGGCAGTTAAAAATACTACAGGTAATGCCTGAAACCGCGGGTCATCTCGCAGTTGCTTGAGAAACTGATAGCCATCCACCTGGGGCATCATAATATCAGAAATCACCAAATCAGGTGTATTTTGTTGCATCAATTCCCAACCTTCACGGGCGTTACTGGCAACTTGAACACTAAAGCCGCTTTCTTGTAAATAGTCTTTCACGGCTTCCCGTAACCCTGGTTCATCATCTACCAGTAACAGTTGTGCTGACATTGAAAATTCCCTTAGATTTGCTGTTGATTTACCTTTCTGCGATATAAAACCTAGACAAAGCTAGACTTTACTTTCTACTTCAACGGGAGCATGGGAGCGGTTATCCCTCTGTAGACTTTCACGCTGTAGCCCAACGCGATTGTGTTCCAATTAAGTTTCTGAAAAAGACTACCACCATCATTGCTTGGTTTTCGCGTCGGCAATAGTCTCAATTCAATACTTGATATCACCATATTATATATCAAGTAGTTGATTTTTTCCGGAAAATATATTGATTTTTGTCAATATAAGTATAGTTTTGTCTATGAAATTGTCAACTTAGGACAAGCTCTAATTTAGCGAAAGTTGGTTAAGATTGGGTACTGGGGATGAGGAAGATTTAAGGCAAGTTATGTTCTAATTGTCTGATAACTCTGCTTATAGTATAAATAATAGCAGACCCCCGACTTCTTGGAGAAATCAGGGATCTTTTTTTTAGTGGATATCAATCCAAAATCCAAAATCCAAAATCTAAAATTGGATGACTCCTGACTCCTGAAAATTAAAATTTCAAATCTTCAGCGCGAATACTCAAAGGTTGAGTATTTTGAGAAGTTTGAGAAGGTGTTGTAGGTTGGGCAAATTTTGTATTAGAAAGAGCCAAAATAGCACGAGCGTATTGTGGATCATTGAGAGTTCCGATTAAATTGGGATTAGCAGCTAACTGACGCTCCTGTGCTTCCGTTAAATCTAGCTGAATATCTGGTATAATTCCTGTCTTGTTAATATCCGTACCTTTGGGGGTGTAGTAGTGGGCAATGGTGACAGCTAACCCAGAACCGTCACGCAGTTCATGGACTGATTGTACTAAGGCTTTACCAAAGGTTTGACTACCTACAACTACCGCCCGGTTATTATCCTTGAGTGCGCCGGTGAGAATTTCACTAGCACTGGCGGAATTACCATCTACAAGTACAGCTAAAGGTCGATTTGTCAAGGCTGTGCGATTGGCTTTGGTTTCTTCACTACCTCCCACACGGTCTACTGTCTTGACAATGCCACCATTATCTAGCCACATCCGGGCTATTTCAATACTTGCTTGTAATAAACCGCCTGGGTTGCCACGCAAGTCTAAGACAAAGGAATCAGCGTTTTGACGATTCAAGTCACGAATCGCTTTTCGCATCTGATCCGCAGCGTGGCCGCTAAACTCTCTTAACCGAATATAGCCAATGCGACGGCCACCGTCTTGTTTGAGGGTATAATTTACTATGGGAACTTCGATAGTTGCCCTTGTCAGCTTGACATCAAACTGATTTTTCCCTGGTCTTGACAGTCGTAAGGTGATGGCAGTACCCGCTTGACCACGAATCAAATTAGATGCTTCTTCCACTTTCATCTTGAGAGTGGGTTTACCGTTAATTGCTACAATTTCATCCCCTGTTTTAATACCTGCTTTCTGGGCTGGAGAATTTTCTATAGGTTCAACTACTGTCAATCGCTGGGTTTTTTCGTTGATTTCCATGCGAATGCCAATTCCTGTAACCTCTCCAGATGTTTGACTGGTTAGGGCTTCAAATTGCTTGGGATCCATAAACCGCGTGTAAGGATCACCCAATCTTTGCAAGGCTTGGCGGATGGCTATATAAGCTTGTTCATTGGAAGTATATTCTTTGCTTAACAGGCTTTGCCTAATTGCTTGCCAATCTTGTTGATTAAATTTGCCATCAACATATTCCCTATTTACAAGTTGCCATACTTGGTCAACTAACGCTTTTGGACTGTCTTGTAAAGCGGCTTGAACACACTTTGTCCAAGCTTGACCAAATAAAGATATAGTAGCAGTTGTAGCGATCGCTCCACCAATCAAGGCTGCTTGGAGCGGTGAGTGACGTTTCGCAGATTGATTCATGTATACAGATGGAATAAATAATTGTATTGTTGACAGTTTAGCAATCAGGCTTTCCTGAAATTTTTAAGTTTTTATACTCTACTTATGAGCTATGCTTAATCTAAGATTAATCCATCATTTTTGCCTTTGTAAATGATGTGGAAATTACGGTCTTTTTATTAATAAATATCGCTGGGATGGAAGTGGTTTTACTGTTAAAGCAGCCACAGCAATGGTGTGAATTTCATCACTCCTTTCTTTTTCAGGTTTACATCCTTTTCCTAAGATAGCACGTTGTTGACTTGATGGCTGGATTTTTCAATAGTAAACAATAAAGCTTTAATTTTCTATGTTATGAAGCACAAATCCACTATTAAATCATCAATTTCTTGGCTGATTAAATTCAGAAAATTGTGGCGCTTGTTACAAAATATTACATTGGGTTTGGGTTTAATCCTGGTGGTTTGGTTAATTTCTACTACTATAACCTGAGTTTCTGCTTCTTTACAGCCTGTAGATGCCTTGTTTGTGCTTGGTGGTAGTATTATCCGGGAAATTTATGTTGCTCAACTACAATACCTTTGCCATTTTCCTGTAGGTTGGGTTTACCGTGTGGAAACCCAACGTAAACTCAACGTATTTGTTGGGTTTCGTTCCTCAACCCAACCTACAAATCAAGATATTTTTGATTTTGGCGAAGGTATTGTCAACTAGGGAAACAATTTCCGCAAACTCCTATTCTCATTTCTCAAGGTTCTCCAGAACCATGTATTAGGATGATTTGTCAAAGGGAAGCAGCAGATTTACAAGATTTACAAAAGGTTTGGTTAGAAAATTGTGCTAATTCTACCTTTGAGAATTTCTATTATAGTCTACCAATTTTGCAACGATGGGGAGTACACAAGGTCAAATTAATTACTTCAGGTTCTCATGTCTGGCGATCGCAGTTGATGGCACAAATTATTTTAGGATCTCATGGAATTTGGATAGAAGCGGAAGTACCCAAGGAAATCGGTGTTCCTGGTAATCGGGAATATTGGTTAAAAACCGTATTAGATTTGATACGTAGTTTGTTGTGGACAATACTCAGTCAATTTATTCAGCCCCAATGCTCACAAGTAACAAAACTGATAGATGTGGATATGCAAGTTTGGCAACAACGTGGTTTTAAGTGTGAAAATAAGGGAAATTTGGGCAAATATTCCTAAATCCTAAATCCTAAATCCTGACTCCTTGTTCGCGAAGCGTGGCGAAGCCATTCTCCTGACTCCTGCTATATTTGCAAAACTTTACTAGCAACTGGCGTTAGTCATGATATTGTTACTCCCATCGGTTCTGATGAGCAGCAGTCATTAGACGCAAGGGGGAAAGTTCGGTGCAAGTCCGGCGCTGTCCCGCAACTGTGAGCCATTATTAGGTTAAGTCAGGATACCCGCCGATGAGCTAGTCCTAAGCTGGCGATTTTCTAGACAAAGCTATACTTATGTAGACAAAAATCAATTTCTCTTGAGTTAAAAAATCAACTATCTTGATATATAATCCTGGGATATCCAGTATTGAATTAAGACTATTGCCGACGCGAAAACCAAGCAATGATAGTGGTAGTCTTTTTGAAAATCTTAACTGCCCTTCGGGCGAGGCAAAAGGCAGGGGGCAGGAGGATGGAGAATTTTGAATTAAGAATAAAGCCTTTTAGACTCGCCCATTTGGGTTTAAGTCCCCCGCCATAATCTGGTGATTTGGCGGTCTATGATTGGAGGTGGGTTGAAAATCCCCTATAATCGGCCTCCAGCAAAACTGCCTTTCAACTCCTGTCTCCTTTCATACCAGAAAGATCGCGTTGGGCTACAGCGTGCAAGTCTACGGAGGGATAACCGCTCCCATGCTCCCGTTGAAGTAGAAAGTAAAGTCTAGCTTTGTCTAGGTTTTATATAGCAGAATACTTTTACATCAATCTGCGAGGTACAGATTATGTCTATAAAAAAACGGGGTTGGATGAGTCTAACCCTGATGGCAGTTATTAGTTTTTATTTAGTAGTTGGTTTCCCTAAACCTGCCTATGCAATGCACATTATGGAAGGTTTTTTACCAGTGCAATGGGCGGTTTTTTGGTGGGTGGTAGCATTACCATTTTTTATTTTCAGTTTGCGAAATTTGACTCGCATTACTCAAGCTAACCCAGAATTAAAATTATTGTTAGGGTTAGCTGGTGCTTTTACTTTTGTGTTGTCAGCGTTAAAAATTCCTTCTGTGACAGGTAGTTGTTCTCACCCCACAGGTACAGGGTTAGGTGCGGTGCTGTTTGGACCTTTGACGATGACAGTTTTGGGTAGCTTGGTACTATTATTTCAAACTTTGTTATTGGCACATGGTGGTTTAACAACTCTGGGAGCAAATGCTTTTTCAATGGCGATCGCTGGACCGTTTGCCGCTTACTGGATCTATCATCTCATTATTCGGTTTGGTGGTAAACAAAGAATTGCCATATTTTTATCAGCAGCGATCGCAAATTTACTCACCTACATTATCACTTCTATTCAATTGGCTTTAGCTTTTCCTGCACCCGTTGGTGGGTTTATCGCTTCATTTACCAAGTTCGCTGGTATCTTTGCTATTACTCAAGTTCCTTTAGCTATTAGTGAAGGACTACTCACCTTATTGGTATGGAATTGGTTACAATCCTATAATCCTCAAGAATTAGAATTGCTAAAGTTAATTAAACTGGGAACTCAAAGTAATGAATCAGTCTAAACAAGGGATAAATAATTGGTTATTAGTGTTAGCTGTATTCGCGTTAGCATTTGCCCCCCTAGTATTAGTCAAAAATGCTGAATTTGGTGGTGCGGATGATCAAGCCAAAACCGCTATTAGTGAAATTCAACCCGAATATCAACCTTGGTTTCAATCAATCTTTGAACCTCCTAGTGGGGAAGTAGCCAGTTTATTCTTTTCTGCTCAAGCTGCTATAGGTGCGGGAGTAATTGGTTATGCAATTGGTTTGTATAAAGGACGTTCTCAACAACAAAAACATGAAGAATAAGTCTACAAAATGAGCCTAAAATTAGATACTTTAGCTTACACCAATCAACTGCGACAAATTCCCCCAGCACATAAAATTATCTTTGCCTTTACTACGCTGTTACTTGCACTTTTAACCCATCCATTTGTACAAATTTTACTATCATTATGGATGGGTATTTGGACTGTAGTTTATGCTAAAATTCCACTAAAAATATATTTGCGGTTGTTAATTTTTGCTAGTTTTTTCTGGTTGACAAGTTTACCAGCATTAACAATTAATATGGTCAACCTCGCTAACTTTTCCCAAATACAAAGAGATTTAATATATGGTTTAAAGTTTGGTACTGTTTATATTTACATTAGTCACAGTGGCAGTATACAAGCTTTTGCAATTTTTTGTCGTGCCTTTGCTGCCATTTCTTGTTTATATTTCCTCATGTTAACTGTGCCATTTACAGAAATATTACAAACACTACGATACTTAAAAATTCCAGCAATTTTAACCGATTTATTATTATTAATGTATAGGTTTATTTTCCTACTTCTAAACACAGCCAATGAATTATGGATAGCACAAAATTCTCGTTGTGGCTACCGCAACTGGAAAATAGGAATGAGAAGTTTAGCAATATTAATAGGACAATTGTTACAGCGTACTTTACAACAATATCATCGTTTTTCTTTGGGATTAGCAGCAAGGGGAATGACAGAAGAATTTCGAGTTTGGCATCCCCAACGCTATCAATTATCCAAACGATATATTATTGAAGCAATTAGTGGCTGTGTAGTCTTAATAGGATTAGAATTAGGGGGAAATGCAGGAATATTTACTCGAATTTGAACAGGTATATTATACCTATCCAGGTACACAACAATCAGTTTTAAATGGGTTAAATATCAAAATTCCCTCTGGTAAAAAGTGTGCCTTAATTGGTCAAAATGGTTGTGGTAAAACAACACTATTTTTATTATCTAATGGTTTATATAAACCTGATCGGGGAATTATCAAATGGTTGAATGAACCGTTAAGCTATCATAGAAACTATCTGACAAAATTACGGCAAAAAATTGGTTTAGTATTTCAAGATCCAGAACAGCAATTAGTCGCATCTACTGTTGAGGAAGATATATCCTATGGGTTGTGTAATTTGGGTTTATCCTCAGCGGAAATTCAAATCAGAGTCGAGAAAATATTAGTTGAATTTGGGCTAAATAGTTTAGCAGAAAAACCTGTACATCATCTCAGTTTAGGACAGAAAAAACGAGTTTCTATAGCTGATGTCATGGTATTAGAACCACAACTTTTAATACTAGATGAACCCACAGCATATTTAGATATAAAACACACTCGTAATCTGATGAATACACTGAAAAAAATTCATAGTAATAATGGCACAACTTTATTAATAGCTACCCATGATTTAGATTTAGTTTATCGTTGGGCAGATTGGGTTTTTGTCATGGATAAAGGAAGATTGATATTAGAAGGAACACCAGAGGATGTGTTTAATCACTATCATCTTTTAGAGGAGTTAGAATTAGGTTTACCATTGATATATGAAATGTTATTTTCTGGGTTATCTGTTGATGAAAAAGCCGTTTTAGAAAGGGTGCGACAACGGATATTTAAGGATGTTTAATCAGGAAGTATAGCAGGTGACAATGCGAAAAGCCTTTCAGTGGGGAGCATCCCAAATGTGTAAGTTTATTTTTTGTGCGAGGTAAAGACGTAAAATTTACCATCAATATTATACAGTCCAGTATTGTGGAAAGCAATTTCTTGAAAAGCTAATTTTTCGTGCATCACTGAATCTGTAAAATTAATCCCACCATGACAGTGAAAACATTCTAACTTTTCGCTATGAAATAATTTTTCACCCCGTTTCGCTGCTGGTGAAATTGCATTAGCATCACCACCAAAGCGATATTTATCATAGGGAGAATTGACAGAAATCAAAGTGCGTTCAAAAGCGGCCAACGCTTTAGTCAAATTACTGAGGTTAATAACATCTTGCTCATTACTAAAAGCATCTGTAAACATCTGCCGATATTTCGCATCATTTTGCAACATTGCTAATATTTGTGTTTCGATTGTACCGTTAGCACAACCACCGGATTTATTTTCAAAGTCTAAGAGGGCGACATTTTGGTATTGCCATTTTCCATCCTGTGTTAAATTCACAGGTACAGCCTTACCTTTGTTATCAATTAAGGCAACATCGGATACATAAAAACGGAAATCGGCAGCAGTAACTTTTGTGGCTGGTTTACCTAAAGTATAGGTTTTACCACATTCAAATGGTTGTTGACCGACTCTGGCTTGAAAATTAATGGTTACTTCTTGGGTGTTAGTTGTTTGAGCAATAGTTTTGTTAACGCCCCAGAAATTACCCACCAGAATAATTCCTGCTGTTATGGTAGATGTCAATAATAGTTGCTGTTTCATATTCAGTTTTATCTTAGCAATAGTTTTCCCAATGATGATTTGTATGATTATTGCTTGTCATCAAGGGTCATTTTGAGTTAAATAATTCCCATAGTCAAAAGACAGGTCGTCAAACTAGATGTTTGTTTTTTTTGGCTTCAGATAAGGTGCTAAATAATTAAAAGTAAAAGAAGTCTGAGTTGTAATAACAGAGACTTCTTAGAAAATTATTCAGTTTATAACTCACCGCCAACTTCTTTATCCCAAGTTATTAAAGAAAGTTGCCCAAAGAGTTCCTGTTACTCCTACTGCGATTAAAACATTGGTAAAAAATCTGCCCAGTTCAGTTTCTTGTCCTAGTCCTTTATCGTCTTGTCCTGCACTGAAAAATAGTGACCAGGCTTGGTTAACATTAATTGTTTCAAAGTTATTAAAATCGGCACGAAATACAACTGGTGCAAATAAGTCTTTGTTGGAAAAATCAAAATCAGTTCTCATAGTTTTCCTCTTTTAATCTTGTATTGGTGGAATGAAAAATAATTTACAGGCTTGTCAACCATCCAATCAAGCCATTTCCTGTAATCGCTTCTACAGCTATGAGTGAAACGAAGCCAATCATGGCTAAACGTCCATTCAGCTTTTCTGCGTATTCTGTGAAACCTAATTTTGGGGTTTGGTTTACTTTCATAGTTTTCCTTATTTAATGCTTTGTTTATTGATTCAAAAACTGATTTACAGGTTTGTTAACCATGCAATCAAGCCATTTCCTGTAATCGCTTCTACAGCTATGAGTGAAACGAATCCAATCATGGCTAAACGTCCATTCAGCTTTTCTGCGTATTCTGTGAAACCTACTCTTGGGGTTTCGTCTACGTATACTTTGGGTTCAATTGCAAAGGTGTTGATTTGACCGAATTCGCTGGTGGTAAAGCCTTTAACTGTCATGTTTTTTTTTGTTCTCTTATGTAAATGAATATAACATTTTGTAAATATATTTTGCAAGGGCTTGACATAATAAAAAAATACGGTAAACCGTACTAAATACTGTCTGGTATACCGTATAATTAAGTTCAGTTGGAATTTAGATCAGCTGTTAGACATTTAACTTGTATACTGTCTAAAATTAAAACTCTTGTGGGGTGGGCATCCTGCCTCACAGGGGTAGGTTTTTAATATTATCTGTTAAGGCAGGACCTGGAAGACAAGGAGGGAACGTAGACAAGGAAGATTTTATACAAAAAATGGTCTGTTGAGCGTTGCTTGTTGTTACCAATTGTACATTATTTGTACGGATTTCCTCCCTTGTCCACTGTCCTTCCTTGTCCTCCAAGTCTTGCCCTCACGACAATGTAAAATACCTACCCTTGTGAGGGGTTAGGGGTGGGGTCTAATTAGGGCTGATAGCTGACGGCTAAATGCTCACAATACCCCAACGACAATTTTCAACGCCAACATACTTATATCTTGACAGTTAATTTCTTGGGATAGATGACAGATTACAAAAAAGGTAAAAGAAATAAAATGACGATTTGTCAAATATTTCAAAGGTTAAAACTTTTGGAAGTAATACCAGATCAACACAAAATTACTGTATATCCTAAATACATATTTAGCGTTTTTGCGTAACTCGTTTCAAGAGTATGGAAATTTTATCTAACACTGTAGCATTATCGCGGATGCAATTTGCATTTACAGCGATTTTCCACATGATTTGGCCTGTGCTAACTACAGGTATGTCTATCTACTTAATTGTCGTGGAAGGACTATGGTTAAAAACCAAAAATCCTACTTATTATTATCATGCTCGTTTTTGGTCAAAACTGTATTTACTCAACTTTGGTATCGGAGTTGCATCAGGTTTACCAATGGGTTTTCAGTTTGGGACTAACTGGGCTCCACTATCAGAAGCGGTGGGAGATTTCTTAGGTAGTATTTTGGGATTTGAAGGCTCAATGGCATTTATGTTAGAAGCTTCTTTTTTAGGAATTATGATGTTTGGTTGGGATCGAGTTCCTCCAGTAATTCACTATTTAGCAACTATTCTCGTGGCGTTTGGGGCGAATCTTTCCACGTTTTGGATTTTAGTTGCTAATTCATGGTTTCAGACTCCTAGTGGTGGAGAAATGGTGAATGGGAAGTTTATTGTTGATGACTATTTCCAAGCAATTTTAAATCCCTTCATGGTGAATAGTGTTCTCCATATGTTTTTGGCAACTTTGGAGACTTCTCTATTTGTTATTGGGGGGATTAGTGCTTGGTATATTCTCAATAATCGCCAGCAAGAATTTTTTAGCAAATCTTTGAAAATAGTTTTAGCGATCGCAATTTTTGTCGCTCCTTTACAAGTGTTCATTGGTCATGCTAGTGGCGATCAAGTTTATCATTATCAACCCACCAAACTAGCAGCAATGGAAGCACAGTGGGAAACAATTCCCGCTGGAGAATCTGCGAATTGGAGTTTATTGGCATCTCCTAATGGCAAAGCGGAAAAAAATGATTGGGAAATTTCTATTCCCAATGGGTTAAGTTACATTTTAGAACTCAAACCTAAACTTTCTGAACCAGTTTTGGGACTCAAAGAATGGAAACCAGAAAACCGTCCACCAATGATTCCCCTCATTTATTATTCTTTCCGCTTAATGGTAGGAATCGGCTTTTTCTTAGTCGGATTAATGCTGTGGAGTATTATTCAATGGCTAAGAGGTCAACTAAGTAATCAAAATATAACTCAGCAAAAATGGTTGTTACGAGCTTGGATTTTGTCTGCACCTTTGGGCTATTTGGCAATTGAATCAGGCTGGATTGTTCGCTGTGTGGGAAGACAACCTTGGACGGTATATGGGCAAATTCGTACTACTGATGCAGCTTCTCATTTAGAACCAGGTGAAGTGTTATTTTCACTCACAGTTATTACTCTTCTTTACAGTGTGTTGTTCGTCTCAGCTATGTTTTTTGGTAGCCGCATTATTCGCAAAGGACCAGATTTGAATTTACCCATACCAGGAGGTGAGATCAAAACAGTAATTGCTACTGAATCTGTGAGTCATATTCCCGATAGTCGTCCTTTGGAAACACCGCAATAGGAACAATTACATGGAAGCTTTACTGCACTTTTTACCACAAGTTTGGTTTGTAATTCTGGGATTATTTCTGTTTCTTTACGTGCTTTTAGATGGTTTTGATTTAGGCGTTGGTATCCTCTCTTTGACTTCTTCTGATGAAAAACGCCGTAGTTTATTAATGACCAGTTTGGGTAATGTGTGGGATGCTAACGAAACCTGGTTAGTTTTGATGGCAGGTGCATTATTTGGAGCTTTTCCTTTAGCTTATGGAACAATTTTAAATGCCCTGTATTTGCCTTTAATGGTGATGGTTGTAGGGTTAATTTTACGGGCTGTTGCTTTTGAATTTCGGGAACATTCTGATAATAAAAGTTTCTGGAATTTTGCCTTTGGTATTGGCAGTTTTATTGCTGCTTTATTTCAAGGATTTGCTTTGGGTGGTGTATTAGCAGGAATCAAAGTTGATGCAGCCGGACATTTTACTGGGGGTATATGGGATTGGTTAAGTTGGCAATCATTACTAACAGCATTGACACTTGTACAAGGTTATGTATTGATTGGTTCAACTTACCTAATTCTCAAAACCGAGGGAGCATTACAAGAAACTCATTTTCGCACAGCTAAATTAGCTGCTTGGACAACTTTAATTGGAGCAGTTTTAATTACAATTACAACCCCAATTGTTTATGAAAATGCGAGAGCCAGATTATTTCATCAACCAGAAGTATACATTTTTGCCATGATTCCTGTTTTGGGTGTGTTGTTAATTTGGTTATTGCAACAAAGCTTAAATAGTAAACAAGAAGTGGCTGCATTTGTCTATACAGTGTTAATTTTTTTGTTGACTTTTATCGGGTTAGGATTTATTGCTTTTCCCTATATTATCCCACCCACAATTACTATTTATCAAGCAGCTTCTTCCCCCAGTGCAATGGTGTTTATGATCACTTTCATTGGGTTTTTAATTCCTGTCATGTTGTTTTATAATATCTATAACTACTTTGTGTTTAGAGGCAAGGTAGTTACTAGCGAAGAACCGGAATAAATTGCAATAATTGATAAGCTGTTGTGCATTCAATTTGTATTAAGTTTTGCGGGCATCTTGCCCGCACCACAAGAGTTAACTATGTTATGATTATAAAATTTAGCTGTGTAACAGCTTATCAATTTAAATATCAGTCGATATTTTATATGGAAACTACATAGGGTTTGCTGAATAAAGCGCAACCCTTTATAAATCAAAGGTTTGAGGTTGATAAAGAGGAAAAAAGTGCAAGACTTTTGAAGGGTATACCTGAAAAACCGTGCATTTTGAAACCAAGAAATCCCAAAATGGGGGGATGACAGATAGCTAAAACTGTTCCCTGTTCCCTGCCTCCACGAAAAGACTTTCTCAGCAACCCCTACATATTTTTAATATCACCAGATGTCTATTGCCTATTTCCAGCTAATTTTTCCACAAACTTTTGATGTTTTTCTGAACTTAAACCTGTTTGTAAAGTAGTCATTACCTGTGACATATTTCCTGTTACTAATGCAGAAACATTCAGCCATAAACCAGGAAATACTTGACTTTTAATTATTCCTTGTTCATCTGCTGTAAGTTCTATATATTCACCATTCTTTAAACTGAACCAACTGACTGTACCTTCAAAAACCTGCCAAACTATATATTCTTCAATTCCATTGCGACGGTAGGCTCTTTTTTTATCATATAAATCTTTGGTAGCACTGCTGGCTGCTACTTCTGCGATTAATTCTGGTGCGCCTTCTATATAACCATCTGCGCCTATATAAGATTTGCCACCACAGGCTGTATCTATTAATAGTACAGCATCGGGTTGGGGTTCGTTGTCTAAATCTAGTCTTACCGTTGCATTGTCACCTAGTCTGACACCAGGTGTAACTATTTTATAAGACCATAACCAACCCATTAAATTAGCATGAGGTTCGGCGTGAGGTTCAAAACGCAGAGGGGAAGCCACGTAAACTACTCCTTCAATTAATTCAGCTTTTTTGAGCTTTGGCATAGCATTGTAACGGCGCTCAAATTCTGGACGAGTCAGGCGATCGCCACTTTCCAAAGGCGGAATATAATCAGGATAATTATGGGCAGTTTTTACAGAAGTGTTAACCATAACTGCAAATAATATTAGGAGTAGCTAAATTTATTATATCTTACTGTGATCATGGTCAAACATTAAACGCCATTCCTTGAATTATAGATATAGGAACTGTGGCAAAATATTCTTTTTGAAATTGTTCTTCTGTCACTGCGGCTAAAAATTGATTAATTGCATGATTCATGTTTATGTCATCACTAATAAATTCATTCCACGTAATTTGTAGATAACGATCTTGACTTTCAATAGTAAAACCTAAATATTTCAAAGCCTGAAATCCTAAATATAAACTAGGATCACTAATACCCAGTTTTTCTAAAAGTTGTACACGGGTAACTAGGTTATTTTTCCGATTGAGATATTTAGCAATTCCTACCAATGTTAACCAAATTTCCTGGGGTGTTTTATTGTCTGGTTTTGACCAAGCTATAGCTAATTTTTGTTGATGATAAATTGACTTTCTCAACCAAGCGCGAACATCATCCCAACTGGTAGGACAATCTTTAATAATTAATATTGAATTGTCTACATCAAATTCCGAAACATCCTGATTTCGCCAATCTAAAATCATTGCTGATTTCTCAGTTTGCACTTCTAAATCTGCACAAGGACGCACAGCAATTAATCTGATTTCATAACGTTTTTTAAAACTATTAAAATCTATTTCTGCAATACAATCACATTTACCTATAGGCAATTCTTCTTTATAATGTCCCCACCAAATACCAGGAAAAGGATTTTTAGTAGAATCATCTCTCATGTCAAACTCTGTTTTAATATATTGTATTTTCTTACCTTTTAAATCTTGTTGATTTCGATGCCAAGCATTTTCAAACCAACAATTTTTAATCAGTAATTTTGGTACAGGGTTTCCCATTCCACAAGGTTCTAAAAGTTTCAGTTCTAAAAATAATTCTTTCCCTAAATCTGCAACTGTCACCACCACATCAGCTTGGACTGTGGGTGTGAGATTTATTCCCCCTAAAGATTGCCGTAATTTTTGATTAATTGCATCTGTAAATAAGGGGATATTTTCTACAGGTAAACTTAAACCAGCCGCAAAAGGATGTCCACCAAAACGATGTAATAAATGAGATTGTTCGTTAACTAATTGATATAAATCCACACCATTAATTGATCTGGCAGAACCCCGTGCAAATTTGGGTGTATTCGCTTCATACTCTCCGCTTTCTGTGCTTAATAAAATCGTCGGTCTTCCTGTTTCTTGGGCAATTTGACCTGCAACTAAACCTAAAACACCATTAGCCCATTGTGGGTCTTCTAAAACTATGACACTGGTAGTTGATAAATCTAATTGGGAGAGTTTTTTTAATACTTGATTTTGTACATCTTTCTGTAATGATTTGCGTCGGGTATTCGCTAATTCTGTTTCTTCTGCAAGTTGTTGACAGCGTTGAATATCTCGACTTGTTAATAATTCTACGCAGAAACTAGCATCACCATGAATGCGACTAACTGCATTAATTCTCGGACCTAAACCAAAGGAAATATCTGTAGGGCGATCGCCACTTTTCTGGCATAATTCTAATAATCTACCTACCCCTGGTCGTCTTCTTTCAACAACAGGTTTTTTATAATCAGCTTGTAATCTTTCAATTCCTACTTGTGCTAAATAACGGCAATCTCCACTTAATTGCACCAAATCAGCAATTAATCCTACCGCTACTAAATCTAATAAATCTTCTAGGGAATGTTGGGGTACATCTGGTAAAGTTTCATATAATGCTTCCACTAATTTATACGCAACTGCAACTCCAGAAAGATGAAATAATGGATGTTCTTTTGGTAAATAACGAGGATTAATAATTGCAGTCACCGGAGGACGTTCAGCAGGTAAAGTATGATGATCTGTGACAATAATATCAATTCCTAATTTTTGGGCATAAATAATTTCATCAATATTTGTACTTCCCGTGTCACAAGTAACGATTAATTTATAACCTTGTTGGGCTAAATTATCAATTCCTGCTAAATTTAAACCATGAGATTCTGTTAACCGATTAGGGATATAATAAGTTAATTGTTCATGTTGAATAAAAAATTGTCCTAAACCATCCCATAAAACCGCAGTTGAGGTAATACCATCAGCGTCAAAGTCTCCCCAAATGGCTATTTTTTCACCAGATATAGCCGCTTTTTTTAAACGGTTAACCGCCAATTGCATCTCTTGTCCAAATTCAAAAGGACTTGCAGCTTTATAACTTTGGAAATTCACAAAACTGGCTAATTCTAATTCTGTTTTTATTCCTCTTTGCCATAATAATTGTGCAGCAAAAATCCCACTTGATAAAGGTGTGTACTGTTTAACTGCTTGGATGAAGCACTCAGGAATTTGTTCTGTTTCTAATAAAATCCACTGCATTGAATTAATTTTAAAAAGGGACTGGTGATTGATGATTATATTTTGGATTTTGGATTGTATTTCATAAATCCAATCTAAAATCTAAAATTCTCCTGACTCCTCTCTTTATTCCTCATTAATAATTAAATCTGTTGATGATTCATTTACTAAGGGATTCATCGCTATTTCTCCAGGAATACCTTCGGATTTTCGAGAACGAATTGTAGTTCGTGTGCGCCTATAACCTGCCCTTTCTGCTTTTTGATGTTCATAATCTATCAATCTGCCATAATATGGATGTTTACTCAAATTCATTGATAAGAAAATATGTTGGCGAATGTTACCAAAACCTTTTCTATTAAAAAATTTCACGGCTGGGGTATTTGTAGGATCGGTATCTACTAACATAAACCTCGCCCCATCTTCAATCATTCGCGCAACAACTTTATCAACTAATTTATCTGCAACTCCCTGACGTTGAAATTTGGGATTTACTCCTAACCACAAAATGTAACCATAGGTCCATGATGCTTTACTAATTATTGTCCCTAAAATAAATCCTGCAAGTTCACTTTCTGTTTCCGCAACTAAGCAATATTCTGGATCTGTATTATAAAGTCCTATTACTTCCCATTCATCCCAGGTACGGTATAAATAAGGATATAAATCGCTGGTAAATAGTTCTTCACCTAAGTGGTAAACAGGTGCTATGTCATCAATTCCTAATTCCCGAACATAAATTGTATCGGTTTCATCAAAGGTTTTCATAATTTTTGTTAATTTTTAGATTTATTTGATTTAGATTTATTTGGTTAATTTTTGCTATATTTCCTGTTCTCTGTTAAGAGTTTCCTGTTATAGTGCTACTTCTTCAATAATATCAAAATTAGGTAGATCATTAATTGCGGTTGCTACTAAAGTTTTTGAGTCATACCTCCGATCAGCAAAGCGATCGCACTGTTTAGCAAACTGACAAAAATTACAGGTTTTAGATTCTTCTACCTGCGGAAATGGTTTACCCTTTTCATAATCATCTAACCAATTTGTTAATTTATTTAACAATTGATGGAGTTGTTTTTCTGTCTGTTTGTGTTTTTTTGTTTCATAGTGAAAAGGAATATTGTTAGATCGGGATTTAGCCTGAACAAACCAGTAAGTCATAGATATATTTTCCAGAAAATAAGTGCTAGTTTCTGCTAAAACATACAGATAAAGTTTGGTTTGCCAATTCTTAGCTAAATCATTTCTTTTTTGTGGTTTTTGATATGTTTTCCAATCAAAGATATGTGCTTTTTCTTGATCTGCAATTAATAAATCATAAACTACTGTCAGTAGGTAATTTTGTATTTGCAAAGTTCGATAATGTTCACTGTCACGGTAATTTTGATTATTAATATCAGGTGTTAATATTTCTGTTGCAGTTTCTTTAAAATCTGTCATCCAAGTTTTCAATTTATCATCTGCTTCCAGAAAACTATTAATTGGTAAACCTATTTCTCTCTGCTGCATTAATAGGTGAAAACGACTACCTGCAATCTGATGTTTTTCTTGTTTGGGATCTGTGGGTGTTGTCAGTTTTTCTAAATAATTATGCTGGAATTTA
Source organism: Sphaerospermopsis sp. LEGE 08334 (assembly GCF_015207205.1). NCBI lineage: Bacteria > Bacillati > Cyanobacteriota > Cyanophyceae > Nostocales > Aphanizomenonaceae > Sphaerospermopsis > Sphaerospermopsis sp. LEGE 08334. Next base: position 210,150 of record NZ_JADEXH010000002.1, read on the forward strand.
CGCGGACAGGTTGCTAGTACGTTGAGGTGTCCTTGCGAAAGTCTTAATAATTTACTATCAGTTGATGTTAATACCATTTTTACATTTTCTGTTTTGAACAATTACTGATGATTACTAATATATCAATTTTTATTTTTAATTTTTGATGAGAGTCGCGCAACTTTTTATCTTTGGGTCGTTGACTTTTTCCCTGGGGCGCGGTACTATTCTAATATAATGGAGTGTTGCTCAAATTTTTAAAAAAGCTTACATCCCATTATATTGAAGATAGTCTATAGCCTACCACGCCCCTAGAAAAAAATCAATCCTCTCTCCTACGGATTTTTCTATATTTTTATGTTAAATTAAATACCTTTTAATCACCAATCACCAATCACCAATCACCAATCACCAATTACCAATCACCAAAAAAAGGTAAAAGACTAGTATAAACTTTTACCTTTTTGGATGCCTAATGCTTATTTAATATTCGCCCGTGCATCCTTGACTGCGGCGATAAAAAATAAAACAGTCAGGGGAATGCTTAAAGCTAGAATAATTGCAGTAGTTTGGACACCAAAATCAGGTTGTCCAGAACTCAGTTCAAAAACAGAACCAACAGCAGCGATCGCTGTAAAACAAGACCCACCTAAAAATAAACCGCTTTTTGGAGTTAAATACACAACAAGACCACCCTATGCTACTGGTTTTACAGCTTGATACGAGAAGCCATTTTTAGATAGCTCCTGTGCTAAAGTCAAGGAATTATCTACACGATCCACAAAAACCACACCATTGAGGTGATCCATCTCGTGTAAAATACATCTTCCCAGTAAATCACCAGCTTTTAAGGTTTTGGGACGACCATATTCATCTTTATAAGCAATTTCTACAACTTTCGGGCGTTTGACATCCAAAAAAACTTTAGGAATACTTAAACAACCCTCTTGAGCAATACAAAGCTCACTGCTAACCTGTTTAATAACGGGGTTGATTAATACCAGAGGGGGTGCTTCTGGTTTATCAGGTTCACAGTCGATGACAATTAGTTGTTTATTAATTCCGACTTGGGGTGCAGCTAAACCAATACCATCTTCGCTGTACATAGTTTGCAGCATATCCCGCACCAGTTGACGAAGTTCATCATCTATTTTTGTTACCCGCTTTGCAGGTTGACGCAGGGCGCGATCGCCTAAATAATGAAGCTTCAAAGGTGGATTTTTTAACTTTTTCTTCTCTACAGCAATATCAGAGGGCATGATTGTCTTAGCTTAATGATGAATGTCTGATTAATTTCATTCTATCGTTATTTGGTTGGTGATTGGTGACAGGTGACAGGTGACAGGTGACAGGTGACAGGTGACAGGTGACAGGTGACAGGTGACAGAAATAAATTTACCAATTACCAATTACCAACCAATGAACAAGATGTTTGCAAAGCTTGTCTCAGCAAAGTTTCATATTCTTTATTATTGGCGTTATAAGCACCAAATCTGGCTAAATGAGGGTTCATCATTTGTGCGTCAAACAATAAAAATTTCCTTTCCCGCAACCTTTCTACTAGCTTCACCATCGCTACTTTAGAACCTTCAGGAATTTTGTAAAACATAGATTCACCAATAAAAGCACCTCCAATCACAATACCTAAAATTCCTCCTGCAAGTTGATCACCTTGCCAGGTTTCAAAACTATAAGCATAACCAGTTTGGTATAGTAACCAATAGATTTTTTTTAATTCTTCAGAAATCCAAGTTGTTTCTCGGTTAGCGCATCCATTAACCACACCCATAAAGTCACGGTTAACCGCTACTGTAAACTTTTCTTGGTTGAGAACTCGTTGTAATGACTTGGGATAGTGGAATCTTTCATCTAAGGGAATTAAAGTATGTTCCCTACTTCCATACCATCCCAGGTGATCATGCTCATCAGCCATGAGAAAATATCCTTGAGCATAACCTCGAATAATAGCAGCAACATCATATTCCATAGTTTATGAACATCATAACAAAACCCCCAGAGGAACGCATTTGGCTGTGATTTGACTGCTGCTGCGTTTTTCTCTCTCATCCCAGTTTGAACCATGATTTTGAGATATGGAAAGGTTAAAAGCTGGTGTTAAAAGCTTGTTTAACAAGACTTTTACAATCCAAAATCCAAAATCTAAAATCCAAAATGGTATGCCTTGGTACACAACATCTATTTAAGATATACAAATATGACTCAGCCAATTCCACCTATTACCCTACCACCTACGGAAAATCCTCAACAAGAAGGCGAATGGTTGCAAAAGCGACTGTTGTTATGGCTAGATACGGAATTTCTGCCCGAACTGGTTAATCAAAAAATTGCCCAACGTGCAGCGCAGATTTTTGTCAGGCAACGCATGGAAGGAGAAGATGATTTAGGATCTCTGGTGATTGCTATTGTTACAGAGATGCAGTCTTTTGATTTTTCTAAAAGCTTTTATGGAGAGTTTGCGATCGCCAACGCCGTTAGCGATCTACTCTTAGATAGTCTGGGAATTGATCGTTGTTGTGGACAATGACTTTGGGCATGGGGCATGGGGCATTGGGCAAGATCAAGTCAAAAGTCAAAAGGCAAAACGCAAAAGGCAAAAGATAAATATTCTTCTCCCCCTGCTCCCTGCTTCCCCTGCCTCTTTGCTGTCACCTGTCACCTGTCACCTGTTCCCTATTCCCTATTCCCTATTCCCTGGGTTAATGACTACCAGCTAGACTTGACAACCCCAGGTAATAAACCTTGGTGCGCCCATTCCCGCAGAACGTTCCGAGATAGTCCAAAATCACGGTAAACTCCTCTGGGACGACCTGTTAACCAACAACGGTTTTGACGGCGGCTAGGTGCGCTGTTACGGGGTAGTTGTTGGATTTGGCGGTGAATTTCTAACTTATCTAGGGGAGATTCTGCTGATCTGAACTCTTCTAACAGGGCTTCCCGTTTTGCAGCGTATTTTTCCACCATTTTAGCGCGTTTCTTTTCGCGCTCAATCATGCTCTTTTTAGCCATAAAATATCTAATCTATTAAAAGGCAGCGTTTTCTATTCTACACTCTCTGCGTCTGGAACGTCTCTATCAAAGCAAAAAAATCCGTCGTTTTGCAATCATCATTTTTTTTGGTATTTTTCCGCAATAGAGGTAGTAAATCTTCTTGACACGGACCGAAAACCCTGTTATGCTAATCTTGATGAGGAAGAACTATCTTGTGTGCATAAACAAGTTGTGTCAAGTTTTGTCAAATCATGAAATTAACAATAACCTCATCTTCAACTTTATTTTCTGAGCTTGTGCGATCGCTATTCTCCTGCAATTGATAAAATTTCTGCACACAACTGTTTACGAATCCAGAAGCCATTAGCAGTCAAATCATCTAATATCGGTTTTACTAGCGGAATAATCCCTTTTTGTTTAGCAGCTAGTACAATACCTAATAGTCCAGTAACCTGCAATCGGGACTTGATAGCCTCATTTCTGCCTTTTCGCTCATCAATAATTAGTCTATCAGCATTTAACTCTACAGCAAGAGCGATCGCTTCTGCTTCTCCAGGATCTAAAATTTTTTGTAGAGTGTCAACTAAATCAAAGTTGGTAACAGATATAACTTGAATCCAATCGACAGTTTGCAGTGCAAGTGTACCTGGATCTGTACTACCACAAGCAAGAATTTCCTGATAGACTTTTGGGGGAATAAAAAGATTACCATATAGTTGCTGCAACAAAGTTAACTGACCAATTGCAGCTAAGTTACTGATAGGAGATGTATTACTAACAATAATCATAGCCAATTGTTAGCTTCCAAACTCTTGATATCCTCTCTCAGTTCAGCAATATCATAATGAAGAGGAATGTTGCGACTAGCAAGTAATCGCTGAAACTCAAGTTGATTCATACCGACAAAATTACTCGCTTGTCCTAAAGTAAACCGTTCTTGTGTAAACAGCAAGATAGCTATTTCCTGAATTAATTCCTTGTCAGACATTTGAATAGTCTGCAAGACATCATCTGTAATCACCACACTCATCTTTTTACCTCATCAACTTCTTGAAGTTATCCTCAAATTTCTATTACACAGCAGCAATATATATCTAAGTTTAGTCTAATTTTAATTGATTGATAAGTCGCGTAGGTAGTAAAAACTATCTTTTTTCCAATCATCTTCTTTAATTCTTCCTAAATAACCTGTTAATGGTGATGATAGTTCGATGAGAATATTATATAATTCCCGATCATCCAGGTTTTGTGGTGGGTTAGAAGTGACATATATTGCATGAAGTGATTCTACTTTTGCACTTTCATTTTGGGAAAGTTGTAAGTAGTTTTTTAATACTTGGATAATATGCGATCGCAATTTTATTTCTTGTTCTACTTTTTCTATATATTCGTTAATTTTATCATCTATTTGACCAGGTTCTAAATATTCTTTTAATTCTATCAGGTTTATTGCACCTGGATATTTTGCTTTTAGTTCCACTAATTTTTGTAATGTCATAGCTTTAATAACACTGGTTTTTGAGATTTTGGCAGATTTAATTAAAGATGCTTTCAGTTGTTTGGTAGGTTCACCTGGTCCAATAATTAAACGTAATGCTTGCAGATAATTTTCTTCCAGATGTCTTTTACCAATTCTATCTAATTCTTCTACTGCACGATCTGGAATGCTTTTACCTGCTTTACATTCGCACACTAAAGGATAAGGTTGAGAACAATATAAATCTAAACCTCCCGCACCTCCTTTATAAGCATTTTCTAATTTAAAACCTAAAAAATCCAGGCTTTTACGGGAGATATTTTCAAAGTCTGTACCCGCTTGATAGTTGTTTTTACCTTCATCTTTTTCTATACTTCTATCTCCTAAAGATGCTATGATTTGAATCCAATCTAAATCAGATTTTAGGGTATTTGTCGTTTGTTCGTTACTCCATCCTAAACATACTCTAATTTCCTGTTCTAATTGTTGTGCTACTGGGTTATTATTAGCTATGGGTAATAATAAACTTTGTAATTCTTCTAGTTCAGGATGTAGGGGAGGTTGGCGGTTTTCTAGTTGTTGTTTCCGTTGGTTAAATATATGATCACTTAATACGGGTTTGGCTTCAGATACAGAGATATTATTAGGTAAGGGTGCAAATTTTCCTAGTTTTTCTTGAATGTTGGGAATAGCTGGAATTTCCCAAGGTTTATCTAAATGATAAACTCTTAAATATGCTAGGAAAAAATGGGGACGGTTTTGTAATATTTCATCAAATCTTTCTGGTTTCCAGATGGTTAATTGAGATAAAATATCTAATTCTTCCCTCTTATATATACGTTCACAAAACTCACATCTAGCCCATGTTTTAATTACAGTATTATTGCTAGATATTCCTACAGAATACAAACTGAAACTTTCACCTATATTTAAAAACATAGACGGTATAGCTACAATCATTCTACCTTGTATTAAGGCTTCAACATCTAAGCTAGGTAAAACCATAGCGCGATAAATAGGAATTTGCTCAATCATGATTTATGAAATTACTAATTACAATTTGTGAATCCTGAAAAACTCGTCTATATCTATTTCTTTGACTATGGGATCATCTACAGATGAAATTTTAGTATCAACTGGTTTATCTTTGAACATAGCAAATAAATCTCCTGCATCTTCTTCAATGCTATCTGCATTAATTACACCGGAAGGATCACTCAATATTTCCAGTAATAAAGGATTTGTAATTGTGATCTCTTTTGCAAATTCTTTAACTTGTTGTTCAGTTAATTTATGTAATTCGCAGTCTTGATAAACATAATATAAATCTATCAGTGGTTTAATTTCTTCCTCCTTTAAATCTACCTGTTCTCCATTTTGATTTTCTACTAAAGTTTTTAGTTTGCTATAAGCCAGACAAGTTTTATGAATTTTTCTGTTTTGAGAACGAACTAAACAACCTCTAGTTAAACCAAATGTTTTATAGTCTATCAATCTTTGTAAACCACCATTCACAGATATCATGTGAGTATGTTGTAAAACAGCAACTCCAATACTAAATGATTTACCTTGTTCTTCTCCCAGAATTTTAAATTTTATCCAGTTGCTATTTGTGGCTTTAGGTTTAATATCCACTTCTATACTATTAATTTTTAACTTATTCAGTTTTTCCCCGCTTCCTGTTTCTCCCTCTAATATTTCCCCGACTAAAGTTTCAAAACCAAAACACAAAGCCTTACTAATGAGTTCATTATCATCAAGATAATTCTCATACTCTATCTTATTTTGATTTGCTAGAGCTATTTGAAAACGTTCCAATGGAGGTTTAATTGGGTCATTTATTTTCTCTGCACACCATCTTAATGCTTCTCGTGGTGTAGGTCTGTTTTTACCATAATTTCTTAACTCATCTTCATTAAATGGATAAAGGGGATTTTCAGGATTGAGATTTTGACTTTCATAAAAGTCCCTCATCCGAATAGAAACCAAATCCACTATAGTATTACTATCAAGGAATTTTAACTCTATTGGTTTATTATTTGTATATGTTGAAATTCTATCTGGTACTCCTCCTAATGCTACAAGTTTTATTTCATGTTTCCATGTATCAGGAAACATTACTGTAGTAATGACAATTCCTTTCCCTAAATCTGATAATTGCAGTTTATCATGCAAACGTTTAACTAAATCAGCAATAATTTGTGCTGTAGTTAATCCATCTTCACTACAGTCTTTATTTTCTCCTTCATCAAAACAAATAACTACTGTATTATATAAACTAATTAAACTTAACATTTGCTGAATATTTTTCAGTGCTTCAGCTTCTTTATCTTTTGTTGTTTTAAGAGTATTTGGTAATCCCATAGCATCTATATGAGATTTTGCGATATCATCTCCAGCTAACCACTTAGTAGCAAAAGGAGCATAATTTTCTGAAAGTGTCCACAAAATAGATCGAATAATATCGGGATCTGTTGTAGGATTAGACTTTCTCAGTTGTTGAACTAATAAATCCATTAGGTTTTTCTTTTGAGAAAGCCAATTTATATATATGGTGTCGAATTTCTCTATTAAAACTTTTGGACTGAGAGTTTTAGCATCAGGTCTAATAGATTTTAACGCTTGATTGGCCATGGCAGTGGCTATTTCTTGCCACTTTGTAACGTTCTGTTTACCAATATGACAAAGACTATCTACTAAAGTTTGTTGGAATTGGTAAGTAATAATATCTAAATCTGTATAGTTATTGCCATTTGCATAAATAAATATAGCGTTGTCTTTTTCTTGAATTTGATGACTAATACGGTGAACAATATGAGTTTTACCTGTCCCGATTGGAGCAGTAATTAGAATAGTAGTTAATTTTGGTTGATTATTTTTAACTAAATCTATTGCTTGAAAAACAGCATTGGAAGCATGAGCATTCAAGCTAGGAACATCCAGAAATTTTTTGCCAAAAACATCTTGTTCTTTAACAATACTTGCATTAATGAATGGATTATGATGTTCAATGGCAGTTTTTAGGTCTTCAATGGAGGAAAATACAGTGTTTTTCATAATTTTCGAGTAGGTATTTAATGAATCAATAAATTAAAAGTGATCAAAGATCATAAAAAATTGAGTTATTGTAACTTTTTAGCATAGTAGCGTAAACCACCGCCAGGTATTGTCAAAGAATCATTTCTTCTATCAGGAGTAATATCTGGCATTTCTCCTGACATTAATTGAAAAATATCCTCTGCCTGCATTTCTAATAACCAATCATTAAATTCTGTACGACTGACTCGCTCCCCTATCTCTCTCCTCATACGATAAATTTGTACTAAATCATCTAAATTATACTCATAGTTTAACTTATCATAAACATCTAAAGCTACAGTTTTAAACTCCTCATAAGAACCAATAACCCCACCCTTAACCCCATCACCTGACGCAACCGACGCACCTACCGCAACATCAAGATCACTGATCCACCGCAACAGTGCATTAGCAGCCCAAGTACCAACAATAGTTCCCTCAAACTTAAACTCTTTACTACGCAAACCCGCACCTAACACCTCTAAACCAGTTGGTGACGTGAGAGAATAACTAATAGCAGAACCTTTTTTAGAGACAGCGATCGCTCCCTGTGCTGCCAAATCCTCTAAAATACTTTGATAGTCCGCCATCTTCTGACCTTTAGACACTACCCGCTTGCTTAACTTACCCTTAGCTACCTTCTGCTGACTTCCTCCCAAATCCCACAACGCAAGCAGCAAGCGAGTTTTAGCGTAACTTACCTGTAAACCCTTAGTCTTTGAACTCATGGTGATGTGTGTTAAATAACTGCAACTATTATAATAATGATTGTAATTTTTATGTCACCACAACAAAAAAATTGTTTAATTTCTCGATATTTCTTATAAATTGCTAAAAATTTCTACACAAAAAGCAACATAAAATTTACGTAACTTATAAAAAATAAAAGTAGGTTGGGTTGACGCAAAACACCCGAACATAATCACCAACAAAATAACGTATAGTTAAAGGTTACAACATATAAAAACGAAAATAAAATTTTAACTGATGAGAAAAATAAACTTTCTTAATGTGGTATTTTGCCATAAATGCAAGATAATGATGTAATTTTTACATAAAATAATTAAACCAGTGACAAAAATAACAGATGATGAAAATGACATTGTTTGTTACTGCTATTCCCCACTACAATACACCCAATGTAGTGGGTTTTATCTGATATTCAGGGTTTTTAACTATGTCAGACTCCAAAGAAGCGCAACCAATGTCATGTAAGAGTATTTGTAAAGACTGTGCTTTTTTTGTCCAGGAGGAATGCACTCACCCTGATGAGTTGGGGGTTAATTGTGCTACTGTCATTTTTTGTAATTCTTTTACTCCAGCAGTAGAAGTTGATAGTCCTTGTGTGACTTTTGATAATGATGATGAATATTAACGAAAAACGGAAGGTAGAAACTTCCTGATAGCATTCCCAGTCAGGAGACTGGTATGGAAAAGAAATTAGGAATTATCGTATTATAATCTGAATAAGCTACCGAAAAATCTCACAATTTATTTGCGGAGGTTTCCAGCAGATGAAAGCAATTCAACCTACAAACCTTGCTAGTTCAAATCTTTATGATGAAGATTTTTATTTATGGATAGAAACTACAGCAAAACAATTAAAAAATGGTAACTTTGCAGAAATTGATTTAGAGAATTTAATTGAAGAAATCGAAAGCACGGGAAGAGGTGAAAAAAGAGCATTAAAAAGCAACTTATTAATTTTATTAATGCACCTTCTCAAATATAAATATCAACCAGATACACATAGTAATAGTTGGTTATCTACTATTTTTGAACATAGACGCAGATTGAAAGAAGAATTAACTGAAAGTCCAAGTTTAAAAAAATATTTTTCTGAAGTATTTAGCGAATGTTATAAAGATGCGAGAAAACAAGCATCCTTGGAAACAGGTTTATCACTTGATACTTTTCCTGTAGACTGTCCTTTTACTACAGATGAAATTTTAAATCAAGATTATTTACCAGAATAAACACTTGATTTTTCTGATCTTATCTTCTTCCTTTGCGTCTTTGCGTCTTTGCGTGAGATAAAAAAATGGAAAGTAGAACCTTTCTAATGGAAAGAACCAACTCCTAAGGTAAGCGATCTCCATTTGTAGAAAGTTTTGCAAAGAAGGCATCACAACTTTCTCAAAAATAATGTATAATGTGATGTATACAGTAAATATACTTTGCAATTGTGTCAACTAAAATTCGCAAACAAATTTATATCCAACCACGTCAAGAACATCTACTAAAAGCGATCGCACAACAAACAGGTATCAGTGAAGCTGAGATTATTCGTCAAGCTATTGACCTTCATCTGAGTGAAATAACTGTACCCCAAACCGATATCTCACTGTGGGAAACAGAAAGAGAATTTATTGAACACATCAAAACTCGACCTGTTCAAGCTGGAGGTAGGGACTGGAAGCGGGAAGACCTTTATGAACGGTAGGGTTTTTATTGATACAAATATTCTTGTGTACATCTACGACCCACTAGATACCACAAAACAGGAACAAGCAATAACAGTAGTTGACAGGTTAATTCGTTCTGGGAAAGCAGTAATTAGTACCCAGGTGATAGGGGAGTTTTTTATGGCCACAACCCGTACTAGAAGATCCCTTTTAACTCCTGCTGAGGCGCTGATACGAATGCGTAATTATTTAGCCATTTGTCATGTTGTTGATATGACAAAATTAATCTCTCTAGAAGCAATTCGTGGTGTAGAAACCCATCACTTTAGTTTTTGGGACGCGCAAATTTGGGCAACAGCACGACTCAACCAAATTGAAGAAATTTACAGTGAGGACTTCCCATCAGGTGCAACTATTGAGGGTGTGAAGTTTACAAATCCTTTTACACTGAGTAATTAATACCCATATTTCCTTCTCTCTCTCTGCGTCTCTGCGTCTCTGCGTGAGAAAAAAGGAAGGTAGAACCTTCCTAACAGCATTCCCAGTCAAGAGACTGGGAACGAGAATTGACTATTTACCGTTATTAATTAAAACCCGTTCGGCAATTTTATCCGGTACTTCTTGCAGGTGATCATATTCCCAATGGAAAGAACCAACACCCAAGGTAAGCGATCGCAATTCTACGATAAAATCGTGCATTTCTGCTTGGGGTAAGTATGCAGAAACTTTATCCCATCCTTGCCAATCTTGTCTACCTTCATACCCCAAAATTTGTCCCCGTCTACCACTTAAAAGTTGTAAAACTTTAGAAGTAAACTCACTGGGAGTATTCACATCTATCTTTAAAATTGGTTCTAACAAAGTAGGTTGTCCTTGGGGAACTCCTGTTTGCATTGCGAGACGTGCAGCTTGTTTAAAAGCTTGTTCTGAACTATCAACAGTGTGATAAGAACCATTAGTTAATGTCACCGCAACATCAACCATCGGAAAACCTAATGGACCATGTGCAAGAAATTCTTTCACTCCCATTTCTACCCCAGGAATGTATTGTCTAGGAACAACACCACCAACTATTTTTTCATTGAAATTGAAACCTTCACCTCTTGCTAAAGGTTGAATGTCTAAATAAACATCTCCAAATTGTCCATGTCCACCACTTTGATGTTTATATCTACCATGAACGGAAGAAACAGGTTTGCGGATAGTTTCTTTGTAAGGAATTTGGGGAAGATGGGTAGACATGGGTAAGTTATATTTGCGTCTGAGTCTATCTAACGCAACTTGCAAATGTATCTCACCTTGTCCCCACAAAATTACTTCGTGGGTGTCTCCATGTTGTTCCCACGCTAAAGCGGGATCTTCTTCTAATAACTTAGTAATAGCAGCACTAAGTTTTACTTCATCATTACGTTTTTCTGGAGTAATTGCTAAAGCAAAAACAGGTTCTAATTCTGCTGCTTTTGGTAATTGTTTAATTTGGGAACTAGTAGAAATTGTATCTCCGGTTTTAATTCCTTCTAACCTAGAAATAGCAACAATTTCTCCGGCTACAGCTTCGTTAATTTGCTGTTGTTGTTGTCCCATTAAACGGTAAAGACCACCAGCACGAATACCATTTAAAACAATACCATCTGTTAATGTTCCTTGCCAGACTCGCACTAAGGAAAGTTTGCCACCTTGGGGAGTATAAAAGGTTTTGAGAACTTGCGCTAAAGGAGTATCACTAATTTTTTCCAAACGCCGTTCCATTGTTGTTTCTGGTGCTGGTGCTTCCCTTAATAGTGCTTCTAATAAAGGTCTAACACCATAATCTTGTTCCGCAATTCCAAAGAAAACTGGTACTACTAAATCAGCACCTAATTCTAGTTTTAAATCTTTGAGAATTTCTTCTTGGGGTGGTTCGATATCTTCTAATAATTCTTCCAGTAAATGATCATCAAAATCAGCCAAAGTTTCTAACATTTCTGCTCTAGCTTGATGTTCTTCGGCTTTTAATGCTTCTGGAAATGGGATAGGATCAGCAGCAGCACCAGGATGATATTGATAAGCTTTTTCACTTACCATATCAATAAATCCTGTGAGTTCTTCCCCTTGCATAATGGGGAATTGATGCAGCACTAAAGGACGACTAGAAACGGCTTTGAGGGCGTTTAATGTTTCTAAAACATGAATATTTGCCCGATCCATTTTATTCACAAATACGATGTGGGGAATTTCCCAATCATCGAGAAATTTGAATAATGGGGCTAAAGTTAAAACTCGATCTTTGATGGGTTCGCAAACAACAATTGCTGCATCAATTCCCATTAAAGAATTGTATGTTTCTTGAACAAATTCTACTGAACCGGGACAATCTATAAAGGTGAAGCGTGTATTTTCGTATTCTGTAAAAGCTGGGGAAACTTCCACACTCATACGGCGATCGCGTGCTTCGTATGCACTATCTCCGACTGTGTTACCATCTTTAATGTTACCTTTGCGAGAAATCGCTCCGGTGACAAATAACAAACTTTCTAATAATGTGGTTTTACCACTGGAATAGGGTCCAACAATTGCTACATTACGCGAACCGGATTTTACTTTTTCGCTCATAAACCCTCCTTTACGGTGATTCCCTCAACCGCATTCTGTTTTTTCAGGAGTAATTTTTTTTAGCTCTCAGCAGTCAGCTTTTAGCATTCAGCTTTCAGCTTTTTAACAGTTATGCCAAAAATCTTTATTTGCTGATCTTAAACTTAATAATCAAACTTTCTGACTTCTGATTTATGTTTCCTGACTCCTGACTTTTTTATTATCCATCTTTTAAGCTCGGTTTCAAAAAATTGTAGTTTATCGTAAGATTAAGATTAAGTAATATTAAGCTATGCTAACTTATATACCAAATCTAAAATATTTGTTAAAAAATAGGTTCATACTCAATATTTAGTGACAATATTATTCGGCTAATTTATGAATATTTCCTGCACAAAGTATCCTGTAATTGGGATTTTTACTTTACTGGTACTAAGTATCAATATTAAACCAGTATTTTCCACTTCTCCCCACCTCCCCACACTTCGGCTTACTTCGGCTTCGCTCAGTACAGGTCGCTCAGTGCAAGTCTCCCCACCTTCTGTCACCTGTCACCTGTCACCTGTCACCTGTCAACTATTAGCTCAAAATCCCCGTCAAATTGCTTTAGACTGGTTAAATAGGGGTTTACAAGCTATTCAAGGGGGAAAAGTAGAAGAGGCTATTAACGCTTTTCGTCAAGCAACAAAATTAGATCCGACTTTAGCAGCAGCGCATTATAATTTAGGGTTAGCACTGCGACAAACTGGAAAGTTACAACCAGCAGCGGACGCATTTTATCAAGCTACCCAAGCCGATCCACAGTTTGCATTAGCCTTTGCCAATTTAGGTAGTGCTTTGTTAGAAGGGAATAATTTACAGTTAGCAAATGATTATTTACAACGAGCTTTACAACTAGATCCAAAATTGGGTTTTGCTCATTATAACTTAGGATTGATAAGAGAAATTAAAAAAGATTGGGATGGGGCGATCGCCTCTTTTCAACAAGCGATCATACATAGTCCAAATTCTCCAGAACCTTCCTATCATTTAGGACTTTGTTATTTACAAAAAGGTAGAATTGAACTAGCAAAAGCAGCCTTTTCCGCAGCCATTACCATCAATCCTAAATATGCAGAAGCTCATTATAATTTAGGCTCAATTTTATTTAATCAAGGTAAATTTAAAGAAGCATTAGACGCATTTAGAAAATCCACCCAAGCCAATGCAAATTATGCCGATGCTTATTATGGTGCAGGATTAGTATTTGTCCAATTAAAACAATATCCAGAAGCCATAAAAGTAATCAAATATGCGAGAGATTTGTATAAAAATCAAGGTAATATTCAATGGGTGAATAATGCCGATAAATTGTTAACACAAATACAAAAATTAAATAACAAACCACGCTGAGGCAGAAAACATTAATGTTACGTAAAAATAGGAATATTGGTAAGGAGTCAGGAGTCAGGAGTCAGGAGTCAGGAGTCAGAAGTCAGGAGTCATAGGGGCGAAGTAGTCATGCAAAAACGCTTCAAGAGTAGATTTTTATTTTGTGATCGCTGGTTAGATCGCTATACAATAGTGCGTAACATGGAGGCCTTTCAAGACCTCATAGTGATGGTATTATGTTTAGCCTTATTTGCGGTAATGTTGATACAATTGTGGGGGATAATTATTGCCATCATTAATTCATTAGACTACAAAGAATTGACATCCAAAATACTATTTGTGTTAATTCTCGTGGAATTATTTCGACTACTCATAGTTTACTTACAAGAACATAGTATTTCCGTAGGTGTAGCCGTGGAGGTGGCAATAGTTTCCGTACTGCGGGAAGTAGTTGTTCATGGTGCGTTAGATATTTCCGGCACACAAACAGCAGCAATTTGTAGCTTATTACTCATTTTGGGGGGACTATTATTAGTATGTGCGAAAACACCCCACATGGACTGCATGAGTGCCAACACAAAATATTGTCCTATCGTGCATCAAGAGAATAGAGAAATACAAAACAAATTCGTATTTCAGTATTCCGATGAATACGATGAAAACCCACCTCTGTCAAAGTAAATATAACAGTGGATAGATCCCCAACTTCTTGAAGAAGTCGGGGATCTGGGTATTACGTTTTTTAAAGTTAAGTTACTTAAAACCTTGTTCAATTATTAACTGAATACTTCTATCTAAGGGTAATAATTTTGTCCACTTTGAGATAGATGAATATAACTTAAATAATCTGTATAAATTCAATAAATAGTTAAATAAAGGAGCAAAAAAATGACTGCTACCCAGACCAAAACTCAAGAACCAATTAGTAATTTAGAATACGACTTTATCACCGTCCTGCATAACAAAGCAGCAGCAGTGCAAGCTTACGAACGTTACATTCAAGATGCACAAGAAGCAAATTCTCAACCTTGTGTAGAACTATTTCAAAAATTGCGTCAGACAGAAATTGACGAAGCGCACGAAATTCGTGAACATCTGCAACAAGTGATGGCAAAAGGAAAGATGTAATTTTGTAGGGTGCGTTAGCGACAGCATAACGCACCATTGCTATTTTTGAAAAAGACTCTTAATATTTAGTAAAGTCAATCACTTTCATTTGTTGAAATATTTTTTTCAGCCTCTGATTCTGCCTCATAAATCAGCTCTGCTACTCTGCGTCTCTGCGTGCAAAAAAAAACAGGGGCAGGAACACCCACCCCCATTAATATTAGGTAACACCAAAAACGATCACCAAGCCCAGAACAGCCCCAAAAACAATTAAGGCATAGAACTGAACCCGACCGCTTTCCAGGTATTTCAGACCCTCACCACTAACCAAAGTAAAGAAACCAGTCAAATTAACCGCACCATCAACAACGCGGAAATCAACTTCCATCACTTGTCGAGCAACACGACGCAAACCAAGGACAAAAACCTGATGATAAATATCGTCAAAATACCACTTATTCAACGATAACTCATACAGAGATTTGATCTTAGATGCGATCGCACTGGGGTCAATTTTCCGAGCCAAATACATCAGCACGGCTAAAGTAATACCCACCACAGAAATAGCCACAGAACTACCCGCCATCACATAAAACTCATGGGGGTCAAATTCCGCAGCTTTTTCCATTACTTCAGCTAAAGTTTCATTAGGAGAGTAGATAAACTGCTCAAAATAATTAGCGTAGGGAGTACCCACCAAACCGATCAACATGGAAGGAATAGCCAACACCAACAGAGGTAGAGTCATTGTCCAAGGAGACTCATGAGGTGAACTGCTGTGGTGTCCATTTTACAGATGCCCCGGTAGAGGATATTTTTCATCTAGGTAGCATCTGCTAGGTAAATTAACTGCCAATTGGCTCTTAAAAAGCTAGTATGCTATCTGTTTTTTATTAAATGGTAATTTTCTCAAAAAGTCCAAATTCTTTACAATTCTCAAATTTATTAAGGGATATTGACAGGATGAGAAGATTTTTGAAGATGATATTTTGATTTTTATTGCAATTTTTAATTTTTTATCATTATCTGTGCTAATCAGAGATTATTTGCCTGAATCAGGATATCCAAGATTAAAGGATTTACAGGATGTTTGATACATCAATAATTATTGAACGCAGATGAACACAGATAGACGCAGATGATAGAATATAAATTAATGGATTTTGCGCCTTTGTCTGAGATATAAATTATGGTACAGGAGCTTTTTTAGGATGTTTCCCCGCATAATAGACAACAACCTTTAATTGCTCTTCATCAGGAACATAAAATACCCTATCACCACTTGTAACTTCATACTCCCAAGCACCTTGATAACCTTTCCCCTTTAAAGGAAAAACCCGCTTTGGTTGTCTAGTTGTTGGTGCATTACATAAATCTTCATAACAACGAATACAATTTTCTGGATAACGTTGTATTAATGCTTCCCAATCTCGATTAACCTTTTTATTTTTAGCAACTACCAGCCAATTGCTATTTGCATTAGACAATGTAGAAGCCGTCAGTTTTACTTCTGGCGGCTCAATATTATCTGTTAACTCATTTTCAGCACCATGATCTGACATAGAATAATTCAACCACCACTTTTATTAATAGGTGATGTTAATGATATTTCCTCAGCTTCATCATTAAAGGCTTCTGCTAGATCAGGACTGGTGATTGCGATCGCACTTTCATGCCATTCATGAATAATAGCATCAATCAAATCCCAAGCCTGATTAGAAGTATCAGTTAAGCGAAAGGCCTCACTCACCTCCTTAATGAAATCTTGCAATTCATCAGCATCAAATATGCTCAACCATCCATAAGGATGCTCATAACCTATTTTCTGTCCTAATAATAACCGAAATGCGACCGATAACGCCTCAAAAACAGCTTTACTTTGTGTTACCCCTTTCACAAGATAAGCCATATCTACACGACGCAACAGCGCAAAAGATTGGTCATTGCGAGTAATTGTGATTGGATGTTCATAAGCTTTATCTAGAATTCGTCCGGGTTGACGATTCAACTCAGTGGCTGTAATTAGCTCATCTGAGAACGCATTGCTAAAAATTGCAATTGACATGATACCTGCGTTTTCCAGAAACGCTGATTTAATTTAAAAATGATATTACGTATTATTGTACGTAATCCTTTTTTAGATGTCAATAGGTAATATTTATAAAGTCTTTCTTTTTGTCTGAATCAGGATTTACAGGATTAAAGGATTTGCAGGATGTTTATTTATTATTCATAAGTTAAGAGTGAGAATTTGTTTGTTTAGATTTCTAAGATTTAGTTTCGTGCAAAGACATCTAAGGAGCAAAGGAAGAAGAAAGTAATAATTTTTATACTAAAATATGCTATTCTGATGTATTAAATCATCTTGAGGTATTAGAGATAGAAAGTCGCTAATAAACCACAATCATTTTGCAGCATTTTTTTTAATTAACAATTCTAACTATTTGGATTATGAAACTACTAGATTCAAAACAATTAACAATAGAGATACCTAGCGAAAAGACAATAAAATCGCAAGCAAGGGGAGGAGCAGAGTTTGCTGTATTTCTCTTTATAGTATTTTTACCAATATACTTATTTTTCTTTTTTGCGTTCATATCTGCTCATGCTCCTAGTGTGGCTTGTATTATTTTGATTTTTATTATTTTACATATTCGCGTTTTTTTACTTCCTTTTCTTATTGAACCAATCATAACTAATCATATTTTATATTATTAGACATATCCGAAAAAGAATCAAATTATGGTATAACAGGATAAAATCGTGTACCTACCCTGAGATTATGAGCAACATAGTTGAGTACATTCATAACAATCCTGAAGAATCACAACGGTTATTAGGG